>DUPU01000006.1 GCA_012838175.1 Clostridia bacterium | reverse complement strand
AATCATGGGTTACCCAAAAATCAGGAAATAGCTGTTTAAGAGTAGGGCCTAAAAAAGTTCTTTTAATAAGTCTTTTTTATTTCTGGATACGAAGCATTTATCTCCATTGGACATGATTAGTGCTTTTGCGGCTGAAGGATTCTATGGTATAGATTTAAATGGGATTTGTACTTTTTGTAATGCCAGCTGCATCAGGATGCTGGGGTATCGGAATCAAGATGAATTGGTCGGGGAAAACATGCATTGGAAAATCCATTATCGGCATCCTGACGGTGCCCAGCTTCCCCAGGAGGAGTGTAATATTTTAAAGGCAATTATTCACGGGGAAGGCACTCATGTGGAAGGAGAGTTTTTTTGGCGGGCTGACGGGACCGGTTTTCCTGTGGAGTACTTTTCCTATCCCCAGTATCGGGACGGGGAAATAATCGGTGCTGTGGTAACTTTCAAAGATATCACTGAACGTATTGAGGCCAGAAATGAAATCATTAAAGCAAAGGAGCAAGCGGAGGCGGCCAATCAGGCCAAGAGTCGATTTCTAGCCACTATGAGCCATGAAATCAGGGCCCCTATGAACGGTATTATCGGGCTGCTGCAAGTTCTGGAGAATACGGAATTAACTCCACAACAATCGGAACTCATTCAAACTATCAAAGCTTCGGCGGATACACTCTTGGTACTGATCAACGATGTATTGGATATTTCTAAAATCGAAGCAGGAAAGTTGAAATTTGAGTGTATTCCCTTTGATATCCGTGCCGTGGTGGAAGCAACTATGATTCCGTATGCAGTCAGATCTTTGGAAAAAGGGGTTAAATTTAATATACGGATTAGTGGGGATGTGCCTCAGACGGTGATGGGCGATCCTACGAAATTAAAGCAGGTGATCGGTAATTTAGCCAATAATGCTGTTAAGTTTACCGATGCAGGAGAAATATTGATAGAAGTTTCCCTGCATCAGCAAACGGATTCAGAGGTTGAACTATTATTTACTGTAAAAGATACGGGGATAGGTTTGACCAAGGAGGAAATAGGAGTTATATTCCAGCCCTTTACCCAAGCTGATTCTTCGTCCACCCGAAAAGATGGGGGTACAGGATTGGGTTTGGCAATATGTAAGAGCATTGTTGAAATGATGCAGGGTAAGATTGATGTGGTTAGCGAAAAGGGCAAAGGGGCTGTATTCAGTTTTACTGCAACCTTCGGCAAAACAAAGGAGATTTTGGAGAAACCCAAGGTTGAGGATTGTACACAGGTAGAAAGCATAAAAGACAAAGTAAGAATACTGCTGGTTGAAGATAATGAAATTAATATCAGGGTATTCGTGGAGTTGCTCAAAAGTAAAGGCTTGCATTGCGATGTTGCCTTAAACGGCGCAGAAGCCGTTAGGGCATGCAGAGAAAAAGATTATGATTTGGTTTTTATGGACTGTCAAATGCCGGTAATGGATGGCTATGAAGCGACCAAACAGATTCGAGCAGTTTTGGGGGAAAGGAAAAATCCGGTAATTATCGCGATGACTGCTTTTGCATTAAGCGGTGATATGGAAAAATGTCTTCAAGCAGGTATGGATGATTATTTAAGCAAACCTTTTCGCTGGGAAGATCTTGCAAAAATGATTAAAAAATATGTACCAAATTGGGAAAACAGAACGATAGCGTCGGTTAAAGACTATTTTTCCCATACTGTCCGATCTCTCATGGAAGAGTCAGGATTGGACAAGAAAACTTGTGCCGGTATTCTGAATGCTTTTTGCATGCAGGCAGAAGAATTAATCAAAGGAATTAAAGAAAATTTGGACCAAGGTTGTTTTAAAGAAGCTGCTGCTTTGGCACATCAATTAAAAGGTTCCGCCGGCAATGTCCGGGCAAAGGAGATGGCGGAACAGGCAGTGCAAGTCGAGAATGCAGTTGGTGAATTAAATCCAATTTTGGCCAGAGAGCTTTTGGAAAAAATTGATGATATATTAAAGAACTTGAGACAAGGGGAAAGGGAAGATAACCAATGATAACAGGTAATATTATTATTATTGATGATTCTCCCATTGATAGGATGATTCTTTCTCAAATTATCAAAGAAAAATTTAGCAGGATTAAGATTTTTCCATGTGAGGACGGACGAAATATTCGTGATAAGATCCTCTCGAATGATATAGAAATGTGTATTCTGGACGTCATGTTGCCTGGAAAAAACGGATTTCAAATTTTAGAAGAAATGAAACTGGATCCGGATTTAATGGATATACCGGTAATTGTGTGTACAGGAGTGGAAGATGACCGGGGAATAGAAAAAGCGTTAACCTTGGGAGCATATGATTTTTTCTCCAAGCCTTTTTCCAAAGAAGTAATGCAGATATCCTTACCTCTAAAGGTAAAAAATGCTATAGAGTTTATGAAAAGGAATAAAGAGATTAAATATTTAAGCTATCATGATAAATTAACCGGACTTAAAAACCGGCGATTCTTTGAAGAAGAAATAACAAGAATGGATACGGAAAGGAATTTGCCCATCTCCATAATTATGGGCGATGTTAACGGATTAAAACTAATTAATGATGCTTTCGGCCATAGTAAGGGAGATGAACTGTTACAAAAAGCCGCCGCCGTAATGAAAAGAACGTGCCGAAAGGATGACCTCGTTGCCCGTTGGGGAGGGGATGAATTTGTTATTTTCCTGCCGCGCACGGAACAGGAAGAAGCGGAGCAAATTGTAAACAGAATTAAGCAGCTTAATTTTGGGGAACATATTAATTCTTTAAAGATCAGTGTTTCTTTCGGTTGGGCGACCAAAAAACATGTGGATGAAGACTTGTTTAAAGTATTGCAGTATGCTGAAGACCATATGTATAAAAATAAAATAGTTGAGGATCAAAGCAATCGGGATAAATCTATAAAAACAATTATTAATACCCTTCATGAAAAAAATCCCCGGGAGGAGCAGCATTCTAAAAGATCCAGTGAAATATGCAGAAAAATCGGAAAAGCATTAGGATTGTCGGAAAGCGAAATCAGCAAACTGGAGGCAGTAGCCCTGCTTCATGATATTGGAAAAATAGCCATAAATGAGGGGATTCTCAACAAACCGGGAAAGCTTAAGGAACAGGAATGGGATGAAATACGGAAGCATCCTGAGATTGGCTATAGAATACTAAATACATCCTATGAATTTTCAGAATTGGCGGATTGCATCCTAGCCCACCATGAAAGATGGGACGGCAGGGGTTATCCTCAAGGTTTAAAAGGAGAAAACATTCCCTTGATCTCGAGGATTATAGCGATTGCGGACAGTTACGACGCTATGACCAGTGACCGGCCGTACCGAAAGGCTTTAAGCATAGAGAGGGCTGTTTTGGAAATAATAAAGAATTCCGGGACTCAATTCGATCCGGAAATTGCCAAACTATTTATTGAAAAGGTTTTGGGCAAAGAAATGAGAAATAATGGAGGCAAATCTCACTGCTGATATTATAAAGTGGTTTGCCTAGAATATTAGATATAAACAAAGATGCCCAGGGAACAGGATGACTCCTGCTCCCGTTTTTATTTAGTTATGATGTATTCTTCAATTATTACTATAGAATTATGGACTCTTTTTATACATTAACATATAATGAATATGTTGTTAATGGGAAGCAAGAAACTTTTTAAAGGAGTATACGATGAAACCTGATGACTTGGAAAGATTAGCCTCTTTATTCTCCGGTCCTGGGGACATTATGTTTCGGGACAGTTATTTTAATTCCGCCGTTTTACTTTTATTGGTTTTGCAGGATGGAGAATATCATTTAGTATTTGAAAAAAGAAGTGCAGAAATTAGGCAGGGAAATGAGATATGTTTTCCCGGGGGTATGTTTGACCCAGTCCAGGACCGGGATTTTCAGCAAACTGCTGTTAGGGAAACATCAGAGGAGTTAGGCATTCCCGCCAATAAGATAAAGGTTATCGGCAAGATGGATACTTTAATTGCCCCTCAGGGGGTTTTGGTAGAAGGTTTTTTAGGAGTGGCAGATATCAGCCTGGATGAGATATCAGCTGACCCCAGGGAAGTGGCATATGTATTTTCCGTCCCGGTATCTTATTTTGAAAGGGCTGAACCGGAAAAATACCAGACCGAGATTATTGTTAATCCGGTGCGGATTAATGAGGATGGGAAAGAAGAGATGATATTTCCGGCCAAAGAACTAAAACTACCGGATAAATATCACCGGCCTTGGCAAGGGCGAAAACATAATGTATATGTTTACCGCTATCAGGGGGAAGTTATTTGGGGGATAACCGCAGCTTTTATTTATGATTTAATTAATAAATACATGGGTCATGTTTTGAAGAAAGGATCTGAACACTATGCAGTATAGGATTATTCTCCTTTTATTCGCCGGGCATTTGATGACGGATATTTCTCAAGGAATAGTACCGGCTTTACTGCCCTATTTTATTTCTGAATACGGCTTAACTTATTCAGCTACCGGATTCCTGGTTTTGGCTTTAACGGTTTCTTCTTCTGTTTTGCAGCCGTTTTTTGGCTATTTGGCAGACCGAAAACCTCTTCCCTGGCTGGTGGCCTCCGGCCCGTTTTTGGCCGGTTTGGGGATTGCTGTGGCCGGTCTGTTTCACCAATATTATTTAATTGTGGCGGGAGTATTTTTGTGCGGCTTGGGAGTAGCGGCTTTTCATCCGGAAGGGGCGCGCATGGCCGGAATGGCATCCGGGGAGAATAAGGCCTCAGCGATGAGCATATATTCCGTGGGGGGAAATGCCGGCTTTGCTATGGGGCCCTTAATTGCGGCCGGGCTAATTCTTTTTTGGGGATTGAAAGGGATTGCTTTATATTTTATCCCTGCTTTAATCATGGGTATTTTACTGTTTCAAGCTTCAGTCAGATTCAATCGGCTTTCTCCCATAGAAAATAATGAGGTTAAAAATAAGGCAGTTATTGCATCATCTTCTTCTCCCGGTCAGGGGGATCAGTGGATGCCCTTTGTTTTGCTGACCTTGGCCATTGTATGCAGGTCTATCTTGATGCAGGGATTTAATACCTTCCTCCCTTCTTATTGGATCGAAGTTTTTCATGCTACCAAGGAGGAGGCCAGTACCGTTTTAACCCTGTTATTAGGTATGGGAGTAGTAGGCAATTTGGCAGGGGGACGTCTGGCAGATCGATTTGGCCATCAAAAAACGGCTTTTGTGGCCTTTGTTTTATTAATACCCCAAATATTTATTTTTGCCAATTCCACTAATCCTTTCTGGGCCGGTTTTTTTCTGATTACTATAGGGTTTACCATTTATATTACCTTCAGTCCCATGATTGTTTTAGGTCAACAGTTTTTGCCCGGTCGGGTAGGATTTGCTTCCGGAATTACCATTGGTTTGGCTGTTAGCGTGGGCGGTTTTGCGGCACCGGTTTTAGGAAGATTGGCCGACCTGGCCGGAGTACATACAGTTTTTTATCTGGCGGTTATTTTTCCGGTTTTGGCAGCTTTGCTGATGTATCCTCTGACGCGGCATACCCGGGCAACTGCTTCGTAAAAAAAACCTCCCTTTTGGAGGGAGGCGGCGAGGAAGTGCCTTTACTGGACATCGGGCTGCATAGTCTGGGCCTGCGGAGGGTAAAGGTGCTTCACATCCTAAAGCTTATACTCGATTAACAATTTCTACATTGCCCAATTTTGAAGCAATTTTTTCTTTATATTCTTTAGACACAGGTTTCAACCAGTCTACTGCCCCGGGACGATCCAAGGTATTAAGCTGGACTTTTTTTATGCCTAATTTATTAATAGTGTCTTTAAATAAAGCCAATTCTTCATCCTGGTCGTTAATACCGGGTATGATAAAAATCTCCAGCCAAATATCTCCTTTAAAGCTATTTTTCAGGTTTTTTATACCGGAGATAATTGTTTCCGGGGTGATGTTTTTAACCGGACGGTTTATCTTTTCAAAAATCTCCGCTGATACAGCATCCAGTGAGGGGACAACTAAATCTGCTTTTTCGATGTCGGCAATCACAGCGGGATCATTTAATAAAGTAGCATTGGTTAGTACCGCCACTTTGTAATGAGGATATTTTTCCTTGATAAAGCTGATAATTTTCCCCAGACCGGTGTGCAAGGTTGGTTCTCCGGAACCGGCAAAGGTAATAAAGTCTAAATCAGGTTTTTCTTTTAATATTTCATCCAACGAGCCAATAATCTCATCAATAGGAAAGTATTCTTTCCGCTCCAGAGTCAAAGAATTTGTTGCCCCGCACTCACAATAAACACAGTCCAGGCTGCAGGTTTTTAAAGGCATCACATCCACGCCCAAAGAGCGTCCCAGTCTTCTGGATTGTACCGGACCATACCAGTATTTACGCGTCATATTCAACCACCTCATTTATATTCTATCACGAATTAGTTATAGTGCAAATAAAGGAAAACCTGCACTTTAGTTAAACCTGCCGGCCAAGAAATTTTAAAATTTTTTGCTTTTGAAAATCAGGAATAAACCGGTAAGAGACAGCAGGGTCAGCAATAATCTTAGCCAGTTTTGGCTGATATTAATCAAATCATAACTGACAAAGGTTTCAATAAACAGAGAGGGGATTTTCCCCAATGCCGTTGAAAGGAAGAATACGGAAAGACTTACCCGGCTCATGGCACCGGCAAAGGAAACGATACCGGAAGGCATAAAAGGAAGTAATCGGGCTTGAAACAATAACAAACCGATTTTTTTGCCCTCATAGTCCATAATTTTTTGTACCCGGGGATATTTTGCCGTAAAATTTCGGAAGGGTTTTTTAAACCCGGCCCGGTAAAGGTAAAAGGAAACCACGGCACCCAGTATTTCTCCCAGCCATGAGATTAAAAAACCGTATCCCGGTCCGAAAAGCAGCACATTGGCTGCTGTCACCATGATTGAAGGAAGTACTCCTGCTACAGCAATAATAATGCTCAGAATCAAACTTGCCGGGAGCGCAAGATAACCCCAGGTTTGTAAAAAAGCCGCAATATTGTCCGCTTCGAACATTTTCTAATCCTTTCTGCAGCTGAGGTTATAATTTCCATGAGAACATAATAAGGGCTAATTGTAACCATGTCAAATGAATACTAAGTTTTGCTCTGTTTTACTGCTCTTTAACACTGGGAGTGATGACTGCATATATTGAAGCATGTAAGGCTCCAAGGAGGATTGAAGATGAGCAGTTTGAAAGAGCACATATTTCGGCAATATGATATTAGAGGTATATATGGGAAGGACCTGACAGATAAAGACGGGGAACTAATCGGTCGAGCTTTTGGCACCATGGTACTGGAAGGCGGGGAGACCTGGGTAATTGTAGGAAGGGATAATCGAAAATCTTCTCCTGCTCTGCACCGGTGTCTGGTACATGGCCTTCTTTCCACCGGAGTAAATGTACTGGATATAGGCGTGGTGATATCACCTATTTTTTATTATGCTGCCCACCTTTATGGGGTCAGTTCCGGGCTGATGATTACAGCCAGCCATAATCCGGCTCAGTATAACGGGTTTAAAGTGCAATTCGGGGGACAAACTATTTATGGGGAGACACTTCAGATATTAAGACGGAAGGTCAACGAGGGGAGTTTCGCCCGGGGCAGCGGAATTTTAGATTACCGCTCACCGGTAAGGGATTATACCGAAATGATTAAATCTAAGGTTAATTTGGGAAGGAAAAAGTTTAAGGTGGTTGTGGACTGCGGAAACGGGACAGCCGGTTCCT
Organism: Clostridia bacterium; assembly: GCA_012838175.1. Classification (GTDB taxonomy): domain Bacteria; phylum Bacillota; class Dehalobacteriia; order Dehalobacteriales; family Dehalobacteriaceae; genus DUPU01. The sequence goes on along the minus strand of DUPU01000006.1, from coordinate 22,929 downwards.
TTGCTCCAGAAATATTTAAAGAGTTGGGCTGTGAGGTTATTCCCCTCTATTGTGAATCTAACCCGGAGTTCCCCCATCATTTTCCCGACCCCGTCCGCCCCGAAAATCTCCGGGACTTAATTAAGACGGTTATGCTGGCGGAAGCGGACGTAGGATTCGGTTTCGACGGGGATGGAGATAGGCTGGGAGTAGTGGACGACCAGGGGAATATTATTTGGGGTGACATGTTGATGATTCTTTTTTGGAGAGAAATTTTGCCTAAATACCCTGGTACCCCAGGCATTGTGGAAGTCAAGTGTTCCGATTTGCTAGTGCGGGAAATTGCCCGTTTGGGAGGGAAACCGGTCTTTTACAAAACCGGCCATTCTTTAATCAAAGCTAAGATGAAGGAATTAAAGGCTGTTTTCACCGGAGAGATGTCAGGACATATGTTTTTTGCCGATGAGTATTACGGTTATGATGATGCTGTCTACGCCGCCGCCCGGTTATTAAGAATTATGGCAGAAAGGGATGAGCCACTAAGCCGCCTATTATCTGATTTGCCGCAGACTTATGCCACTCCGGAATTGCGAATTCCCTGCCCCGAAGAAAAGAAGGGATTTTATGTACAGAAAGCAATGGATTATTTTACTTTGCAAAATGCGGAGATAATTGACGTAGACGGGGTGAGAATTAAGTTTCCCCATGGATGGGGACTGGTACGGGCATCCAATACCGGACCGGAATTAATTGTGCGTTGTGAAGGGGATAGTACCCAGGAACTGGCGAAAATAAAGGAGGAAATTGCTCGGGCCATTTCACCCTTGTTTTGGGAAGAATAAAATTTGTAAGTTGCTCAGTCAGTGGTCAGTTGGACGGTTATCGATTGGTTAGAATAAAGGAATCAGATGCTACTTAATTAAAAGATTAATAAAAACCAGAAAGGATGGCTCCGATCTGGTTTTTTTGTAGAACATAGATTGAAAACCATATGTGAATTTTTATGAAATCTTTTATCTCAAGCTTACATTTCAACTCTTTCCGTTAAAACGACCCTAACATTTTCCCCAAAGGCCCGTCTTCATCTATAATATCTTGAATTTCGTAAACAGAAATGGGAAAATAGGGGAACCCGTATGCATAGGCGCTTAATTCATACAGCTGAAAATAGAGTACCAGCGACTTATCGGCAATATAAAAATCTTGGTCCGGTCTGATTTGGGTAAAATCAACCAGAAGGGGGATGTTGCGTTCTCTAATTTGCCCCCGGACTAATTCTGACAAACGAGCTACGTAGTCCGCATCAGGTTTAAACAAATCTTTTAAACTGTAAAGGGTGCCGGTTTCCGTATTAAAGGTCAGGGATCTAATCAGAGTTAAACCGTGGGCGCCACCGGAGAAGGCATAGTTAATGAGAGATAGACTTAATATGCCGCCCTGATTGTTTTTTATTTCATAGGAAGCAGTAACGGTGGTACTGTCGTTATCGAAGTACCCTTGTTCCTGCATTAGGGCATAAACCGTTCTTATAATGGTTTTGTTAATCTTTCTCTGTACCTCTTTATCTGAGATTCCGCCAATAATGGGGTAAAAAGAATCTAGCCGGTGATTAATCAGATGGACGGTTTTGATTTGGACAGGGAGCTTGGTCAGGTTATTCATGTTCCATCTCCTCTTTTATTTTCACTAAAGAATAAATCTTAATTCCATCCAATCTATGGCAATCCAATCGTTTTCACCGGCATTGGAGGTATTGCGAATGGTGATTCTATTATTAACTCTGCCGGCTCGGGGTGGAATATTTACGGTTAATTCATTCCAGTTGGTAAATCTTTGTCCTGAGGGACGGCCATGGACAAAGGGCAATTGGGTGAAATTCTGCCGGTTGTTGTTAAAGTCAACTGTCATGCTATATCGATTTTCCGGCACATTATAATGGTCATCCAGTATTCCCCAGATAACCAGTTCCACCCGGCGGGCATTGTTCAGGACCAAGGCCAGAAGGGGGGGCAGGTTAAAGGTCCAAATTCCTTGAGTTCTCGTATACAAAATGTCAGCATTACCACTGGGGTTTCCGTAATTGGGGTAACCGGTCAATTCTTTTCTTAATACCAGTACCCGGGAGGGTGCAGGGTTGCTTAAAATTGGCTGAGGGCCTTGACGGGTGAGATTTATGTTTTCGTCATCCCTTTCAAAAGCCCTCATGTCCGGCTCGGCGGGTTGGAGATAGGGGCAGATACCGTTCCAATAGCAGGGCATCATGATTATCACCTCAATTTATTTTTTGTATAATATGCACTGCAGGCTTGGCTTCGTTACAGAATATCCTTGTTTCATCATCGGGACATTAGCTTTGAACAAGGAAAATTCTTGCACCATAGAGAATTTTATGTTTAAATTTACCCCAAATAGGGAAGTAAACGCTTAGTTGGCTAACGGTTCTAAAAGTCCCTTGGTAGCGATCAATGCATACAAGAATTTTTTTGAAGAATAGGGGAGAGAAATACAATGAAGGAATATGGGGTTTTTGATATTATCGGCCCGGTGATGATCGGTCCCTCCAGCTCCCATACTGCAGGGGCGGCGCGCTTGGGTCAAATGGCCGGAAAAATCGCCGGGGGAGAAATTATTAATGTGGTCTTTTATCTTCATGGATCCTTTGCCAAAACTTATGCCGGACATGGTACAGACAAGGCTTTATTGGCCGGGGTTTTAGGCCTGATGCCTGATGATGCCCGGATCAAAGATGCCTTTAAGCTGGCCGAGGAAAAAGGGGTGAGGTACCGGTTTGAGGAGAGGGATTTAGGTGAGGTACATCCCAATACGGTAAAAATTGTTCTGGAAACAAAGTCCGGAGAAACTGTAGAGGTTACCGGTTCATCTATCGGTGCCGGGAAAGTAAAGATTATTCGCATCAATGACTTTGAAGTTGAATTTGAAGGGGAATACACTACCCTGATTACCTATCATCAAGATTGCCCGGGAGTAGTGGCGGGAATATCGGCGGTTTTAGCCAAGTATGATGTGAACATTGCTTTTATGAGATTGTTTCGGGAAAATAGGGCATCCACTGCCGTATTAATTGCCGAGACGGATGAAGATATTCCCTCTAAAGCCATAAGGGAGATAAAAGAAAATCCCCATATTACCAGGGTAAAGGTTTTGGAACCTATTAAAATATAAGAGGGGAGTCAAAATAATGCAGATTAAGAAGGGTGCCGATTTAATAATGATTTGCCGGCAAAAAAATCTTCCCCTGCATCAGGTGATGCTGGAATACGAAAGTGCCAAATCCGGGAAAACCCAGGGCGAAATTAAAGAATTAATGAGGATTAACCTTCAGGTGATGAAAGACAGCGTCTACCAAGGATTGGATCAGGAACAGGATATGAAAGGCAAGATCATCGGGGGACAAGCTGGTAAACTCTATCGTCGCTGCCAAAACTCCCAGCCTGTGTGCGGCTATACTATGGCTCGGGCGGTTAGTTTTGCTCTAAGCGTTACGGAGGTAAATGCCTCTATGGGCCGAATAGTTGCCGCTCCTACTGCCGGCTCCTGTGGGGTCCTGCCGGGCGTTTTGTTTAGTTTAGCGGAATCCCACCATGTTTCAGAGGAAAAACTGGTGGAGGGCCTTTTAACCTCAGGTGCTGTCGGTTTGGTTATTGCAAAGAATGCATCCCTTTCCGGAGCGGAAGGAGGATGCCAGGCGGAAATAGGTTCTGCTTCTGCCATGGGTGCAGCTGCCGTAGTGGAAATCATGGGGGGAACACCGGAACAGGCTTTACATGGAGGGGCGATAGCCTTGAAAAACTTACTAGGCCTGGTTTGTGATCCCATTGCGGGACTGGTGGAAGCGCCTTGTTCCAAAAGAAATGCCATTGGTACCGCTAATGCTTTGGTTTCAGCTGAGATGGCCTTAGCCGGAATTGAAAGTGTGATTCCCTTTGATGAAGTGGTAGAGGCTATGCATCAAGTAGGAAGGATGATGCCTTGTACTCTAAGAGAAACGGCAGAGGGGGGCTTGGCAGCAACTCCTACAGGGAGAAGGTTAAAGGAAGAAGTTTTTTCCCATCATACAAAAAAATAACCTGTAAGGATGGTCTTTTCTTTATCCTTACAAGGATATAATTTAATGCTTTGGTTTATTAAACCGGTGATGTGAAGCAATCTAGAAAAAGTAAGATATTGTGATAAGCTCAGCAGAAATAATCAGTAGGCGGGATAGGAATAAAGGCACCTGATAATGCCGCAGGCTAAACGCTTTCCTGCAGCGCCGGCAGGCTGGGTTCGGTAATCATCCGGGTTTTCGTGGATGATAATGGCTTTGCCCAAGGTATCTTTTACATTGAATTTGTCGGTGAAAAATATCATCCAGGCATTGCCATTGTTAGAAAATAAAACAGGAAAATCTCCCGCATGATTGCCGTGGGGCTGATTAGTGGGGTTCCAATGGCCTCCGGCTCCTTGGAAGGGATCATTGGGATCTCCAACGGAACAGTCCCCTCGTTCATGAATATGAAATCCATGAGGCCCGACCGGCGGGGAATCTCCTTGAGCCGGGCGGTAGGGAGGAAGCCCGGTAATATTGGCATATACTTCCGCTCCACCCGGGACATCCCGGAGATAGACAATGCCCCGAATGTCAGGTGCCAAAGGTCCTCCGATAATATGGGCATAGGCGGCTGTACATTGATAATGATTATACATCACTTCAACTCCTAATATTATTTTTAATAAGAGTTATGAGTAAAAGGATATAAATAGACTAAAATTTGGCTTGGTTCTTTGTTGTTAGGTATTTCCAGAGACAAACCGGCAATTTTAACTAAATAATTGAGATTTTAACCGTTACCACCCCGCCCGGGGTGCTTTTTTATTAGGGTAGCAAACAGTATTGTATAGAAAACTTAAGAAGTGATTAAAAATATAACATATATTAACTTAATTGGTAAAACTTGACATTAATAAACTATATAGTTTATTATAACAATATAAAACTATTACAATGAAGAATCCGTTAAAGGATTATACCGTATTCTCAGATACTCCATTCATTTCTTCGAGATTTCTTTTCTTAAATATAGTTTTAGTTCTCTATTTTCCCATCAGTTTTATATTTCTCATTATTGGCATAGAAGTGTAATCCTTTGTTTACCATGGTTGTGTTTTTGTTTAAATAATAGTCATGATAACATTGTTTAATTTAAGGAGGTGATCTATGTCTAATACACATTTGGAGAAAAGTTAACAATGAGCATTTTGGGGGAGTAAGTGTAGTTGCAGGTAAGGAGGTGATATTTGCCTGAGAAATGACTACTAGCACATATAAACTGCTTTATAGTTCTGAAGCTTTTTCCTGTGGAACAATACCCATGGAGTTGACCGACTTCCGGTCGGGATAGTGATTATTTTTAGATTTATAAGGTTTGATAGGGGGGATTAAAGAAATAATGAAGAGAAATCCGTTTATTATAATTTCCATTCTAGTCTTGGTTTTTCTTTTGGGCATGAGTACCGTTTATGCTGACAATGATTTTCTTCCCAATAATGGTGATTTGCCGGTTATTCGTGCCGTTTATGAGGGGGGTGGAACAATCTATCAGGGTGACAGGGTAACCCTTTATTCAGACTATTATCTGCCCCGTGCTTTGGAATCTAATGAAAAGGTTGTTTTCCAGTGGTATGAAAGCGACGTAAATTCGACTGTTTACGGTGATGAGATAGACCATCAAATGGGTAATAACTTTATCGTTGATACATCAAGAATCGGCACCTATTATTATTACTATACTATTAATTACCTAAAAAATAACGAGATTATTGAAACCGTAACAAGTGATCCGATTGGTGTGACTGTGGAAGAAAGAGTGGCAACTGCTAATCCCCTCTCTACATTGCTGACACCTGCGGAAGCATCCGGTTGGAGAAGAACTACTTCCAGTGCGGAGGTGGTCGAGTTCTGTGAAACTGTTGCCGGGCACAGCGAGGGTCGCATCAAGATGTTTAACATGGGCTATACTGCCGGAGGCAAAGAGATGCCCCTGTTAATTATGAGCTATCCGGAAGCCCCGGAAAGCCCGAATGAGGTGGATCCGGATAAAGCTGTGGTGCTGGTAAACTGCAATATCCATTCCGGTGAGGTGGAAGGCAAAGAAGCCATGCTGATCTTTGCCCGGGAAGTGGCCTTAGGTCAACATGACGAGCTTTTGGAAGATCTGGTAGTCCTGCTCATACCCAATTCTAATGCCGATGGTAATGACATGCTGGGCAAAAGACGTATCAGCACCCAGTATACGCCCAAACTGGTGGGTACCCGCTTTACCGGTGCTATGATCAACCCATATCTTGAAATTTTAGGCATTGAAGATCAATATAATTATAATTCTGAGACCCATAATTTTTATAATATGAACAGGGACATGACCAAGCTTGACACGGTGGAAGCCCGGGCAATCGTAAATGTGATGAATGAATGGGATCCGGTGCTTTTTGTTGACGCCCATGCTACCAATGGTTCATATATGCGGCATGCCATTACTTATAACTGGGGTCTGCATCCCAATACCGACCCGGATATTATGGAATATAACCGGGATGTATTCTGCAGAAATGCAGTGGGGGAAGATTCCTATTTGTTCGAGGTACAGGGCAAAGTTGCCGTTCCCTATGGGAATTTTTCCGGAAACAGAGTACATACGGACTGGACAACATTTGAAGATTATCCCCGTTATACCACCAACTATGCCGGTTTAAGGAACAGGTTGGCGCTGTTGTTGGAGGTATATTCCCATGACCCGTATACCGTGCGTGTGGACACCCAATATGCCTGTATTTATGGTTCTTTGCTGGCCGTTCAGGAGGACAAGGAGCATATTAAAGAACTGATTGCTCAGGCTGATGAGCGCTCATTAGCCCGTGCTGTTAACGGTTCTGCTCCCACTGAAAAAGTTGCTTTGAATTCCACTTTGGAGTACTTGTGTGATTTGAACATATTGGGTTATAAGGCTGACCCCGATAATGATAACAGGGTTATTTCCTTCAATATGATCGATGATGAAGGTGACCGTTGCGGTACTTTGTTTGCCGGTGAAGCAGACTATGTGGTCCCCTATAACGGTAAGTTTGTTCCTTCCGGCGAGGAGACTATGGGTGCTTATTACCTGATTGACAGGGACTGTGTAGAAGTCATACAACTCCTGGATTATCACGGAATTGAATATACCCGGCTTAGTGCACCTATGACAATTCCTGCCGGTGAGTTTCAATGGTATAATATAGAAAAAAGAAATCAGTCTCCAGAACCAACTTCATCAGGGACTCTGAGGAATCTTTATGAAGGACACTTAATGAACAGGTTCTCCGGTTCCTGGGTAGTTGCAGAATCTGCCCAGACATTCCCCGCAGGGACTTACGTTGTTTCTACGGCTCAGAGCCGCGGCTCCCTGGCGGCGCTGCTTTTGGAACCGGCTTGTGTTGATGGTGCGGTAAGCTGGAATTTCTTTGACAATCGATTTAATGTTGATGATCCTCAAACGGTGCGGTCAAATTTTGCATGTACAACTACTGATGCAACTCCTCTTACTATCGGCATGCCTATTTTCAAGGTTGTTGTTTTCGATGAAGCAGAAAAACCGGTCATCACCCAGCAGCCTCAGGATCAAGTTGTTTATACCAATGCCAATCCGACCCTCTCCGTTCAAGCCAATGTTACGGATGGAGGTACTTTAAGCTATCAATGGTATAGAAACAGCACCAGATCGAACCAAGGCGGCGAAGCGATAGAAGGTGCGACAGATGCTATTTATGCACCACCCACTTCATCCGTCGGCACAGTTTATTACTATGTTGTCGTTACTAATACAAGCATCAATCACATTGGCAATAAGGTTGCACAAACCGTAAGCGATGTTGCTGAATTGGTAGTCAATCGTCGTAGCAGTAGCAGCAGTAGCAGCAAGGATACTGAGTACAGTGTCAACCTTAAAACCACGGTAAACGGTATAATAAAAGCGGATAAAACAAAAGCCACAGCCGGCAGCAAGGTAAATATTACTGTAACAGCAAATCCGGGTTATGAAGTAGATGAAATCATTGTAAAAGACAGTACCGGCAAAAAGATAGCGTTGACTAAAAACAGTGACGGTACTTATAGTTTCATCATGCCAAGCTCTGCGGCTACTGTTGACGTAACATTTAAAGAAATTGCTTCTACACTGCCAACAGAACCGGGGACAACGATGCCATTTAATGATGTGCGTTCAGGGGATTGGTTCTACCAAGCAGTGCAGTTTGTATTCTCAAAAGACCTGTTTAAGGGTACCAGTGAGACTACATTTAGTCCCAATGGGAATATGACCCGTGGCATGCTGGTAACAGTATTATGGCGGCTGGCAGGTAGTCCCGATACCAGCGAAGCAGGCGTTTTCAATGATGTTATCCCCGGTGCATATTACGAAAAGGCAGCAGTTTGGGCGGCCGGCAATAGTATTGTCTCGGGATACAGTTCCGGACAAATTGCTCCCAATGACAATGCAACTCGTGAGCAGATGGCGGTAATCTTATATAACTTTGCTAAATTTATGGGCTATGATGTATCCGCTACGGTTGGTCTGGAAAGTTTTGTTGATGGAGAAAATACATCTTCCTGGGCAGCTGAAGCCATGCAATGGGCGGTGGCAGTTGGATTAATCGGGGGCAAAGGTAATGGCATGCTGGATCCAACCGGTAATGTTACCCGCGCTGAAGTTGCTGCTATTCTGATGCGATTTATGGAAAATGTTGTCCGGTAACTAACCTAAATAGTTAAAGAGAGCAGCCAGATTATAAAACTTCGTATTGACATTATCAATGGTGCCAATACGAAGTTTTTTTCATGTTTCCCTTTTTTGTCCGCAGTGCCTGATAGTTTATCAAGTATCATCTGGTTCGGCAGGGCACATGGGATATGAGCCCAAGACGGAAAGATAAGAGGCGTGTTTTCGGACTACTTTTAAAAGTTTTTTTATGTGAGAATTAGACACGTGTCCTTCAAAATCAACGTAAAATATATACTCTCCCATTACCTTGCGGGAGGGACGAGATTCAATCTTAGTCAGGTTAATGTCTGCCTGGGCAAAAAGCCCCAGAATTTTTGCCAAAGTCCCGGGTCTGTGCTCCAGGGAAAAGGCCAGGGAGGTTTTATCCCTTCCTGTGGGTGCAGGGATAGTCCGGTTTATCACGATAAAGCGGGTAAGGTTCTTTTTTACGTCGCTGATGTTTGTATCCAATATCTCCAATCCGTAAATTTCTCCCGCTCTCCTATTGGCGATGGCTCCACAGGTTTTTAAATCCAGGGCGACTCGCCTTGCTGCTTCCGCTGTACTGAAAATGGGGATGCAAGGGAGGTGGGAAAAATTATTTTTTAAGTATTCCCGGCATTGTGCTAAAGCTTGGGGATGGGAAAAAATCCCGGTAAGCTGTTCCTTTGTTATTCCCTGGTTAGCCATCAGGTGATGTTCAATTTTCAGCACTGTTTCCCCGGAGATTTTCACGGCGGGGCAAGCGTTTAAACCGTCCAGAACCGGTATTACCGTTCCTTCCAACAGGTTTTCCATGGGCAGTATACCGGTGGATATATTTTCTTTTGCCACATCTTGAATAACAGCGGAGATACTGGAATAGGGAGAAAGCTTATGTTTTCCGAATAAGCTCAGTGCTGCCATTTCACAATAAGTACCCACCGGTCCCAGATAGCCAATAGTCTTTTCATTCATTTTTATCCCCTCATATTTGCCGGCTTAATAAAGCGGCCAATGGCTTTAATTCTTCTGTCATCGCCGTGAATTTTTTTATGGATAGAGACTGGGGGCCGTCACACATAGCCTGCATGGGATTGGGATGCACCTCTACCATAATGCCGTCTGCTCCCACGGCCAGAGCAGCTTTGGCCAAAGGGGGCACTAAATGCCAATCACCGGCAGCATGGCTGGGGTCCACTATTATCGGCAGGTGGCTTAGCCTTTTTATCAGGGGAACAGAGCTAATGTCCAGGGTGTTTCTGGTGGCGGTTTCAAAAGTCCTGATACCCCTTTCGCATAGGATGACTTGATAGTTACCTTCGGACATGATATATTCTGCTGCCATCAGCCACTCTTCCACGGTAGCGGAAAGGCCCCGCTTTAATACCACCGGCTTTTGAGATTTGCCGGCCAGACGCAGTAATTGAAAATTCTGCATGTTCCGGGCGCCGATCTGTATAATATCTACATAATCTAAAGCCATTTCCAGGGAATACGAGTCTATAACTTCAGTGATAATTTTTAATCCGGTTAAATCCCGGGCTTCGGCCAGAAATTCCAATCCTTTTTTCTCCAAGCCTTGGAAACTATAGGGCGAGGTACGCGGTTTGAAAGCCCCGCCTCTTAACACTTTGGCTCCGGCAGCTTTAACCCCTTCTGCGGCTAACAAAAGCTGTTCCCGGTTTTCTACAGCGCAGGGGCCGGCAATGACAGTAAAGTTATTACCTCCAATCTCCATTCCGTTAATATTAATAACAGAATCCTCGGATTTAACTTCCCGGCTTACCAGTTTGTAAGGTTTCATGATGGGAACAACCTTTTCTACTCCTTCCATTAGCTCTAAACCCATGGAACAAATAGTCTGCCTGTCTCCAATGGCTCCGACAACAATTTTTTCCACGCCCCTGATAATGTGGCTGCTGAAACCTTCTTTCCCCAGTTTTTCCGTAACGGCTCTTATATTATTTTCTGATGCTTTTTTATTCATAACAATAATCATTTTTTAATTCCTCCTCACTTAAGATTTAAATTAATAAAAAACACAGTGTCCGTCCTGTAGGGACGAACACTGTGGAGAATCCGCGGTACCACCCTGGTTGGCAGTAAAAATCTAATACTGCCCTCTTTCAAGTACGGGATTACTTTCCAAATAAAAAAACATCTCCTCCTGTTAGGAACGAGATGTCTCGCGGTACCATCCTATTAGGCATATTTATGCCCCCTTTTAGGTACGGGAAGTAATCCGATACCCTCTTCCTTGATAACGGCGGAAGAAATCCCGGCTTCAGCTACTAAGAGGATTATATGTCCCTGTTCACCTTGCAGCTCAGGAGGGAACTTCGTCCGGTCACGTTTTGTATGTGCTCCCAGTCTCTGACACATACTCCCTGGAAAACAGGTTCCGAGACTACTTTTCTCCGTCATGGCCGTTGATATATTTAAGCGGAATCATATCAAAATTTAGTAATGCTGTCAAGTTATTTTATGCATCTTCCAGCCATTTGTTTAATTTCTTAAACAACCGGCTTTTTATAAGCAAATAAGCTGCTGCTGCCATGGCCAAAAGTACCACTACGCCTAACCAGGAATATTTTTCAATCAATTTTAAAGCATAAATCCAATTGTGACCCAGGATATAGCCTAAAATTGTCATAAAAGCTACCCAGGGAAGAATGCCGATCCAGGTAAAAAAGTAAAATGAAAGGGTGGGCATTTTTGCCATGCCGGCAAAATAAGAAATATAATTTCGAAAAAAAAGCAGTCGCCCCAAGGCTACTACAGGAATCCCAAACTTTTTAAACCAGCGTTCCGTGCTGATAAAGTTGCGTTTAGACAAGCCGACATAGGGCCCGTAATTCAATAACAAAGGCCGTCCCCCAATTTTCCCCACCAAATAGGGAAAAGTACCGGCCACGGTATAACCGATGGAAGCCCAAAAGATGGCCAAAGGTAGAGAGATTTTTCCCTGAGAAGCTAAAAAACCGTAAATAAGTAAAAAAGTACCTCCCGGAAAAGGAATGGATAATCCTTCTACAAAAAGAGCTCCGGCAGCACCTGCATATCCCAGTTTAGTCATCCAGGGAATAATTTGGGCAATTTCAAAATCCCAGATTTGCACAGACCCAACCACTCCTAAAAACCATTTTAATAGCTATATGTTACATATTATAAACAATTAATTAAAAAAATTCTACAAAAAAATTTGCAAATAGGGATAAAGAAGAGAGGCTTTTACCCTTAAATATGCTAGGTGTCAAGGTTTTTCTGTTATTACCGGGGACTTTTATATCATTGGGCATAGCAGTAGTCATTCTGGGGCGAGAAAAAAATTTTACCTGATGTATTGACATTAGCTGATAATATGTGTAAATTAATATCTGAATCATAAGTTTAGCGATTGTAAACAAAAAGTTTAGTTAACTAAAACAAAATTGTTGGGGGTTTATTATGGGAATCGGAGAAAAGATAAAGAGGTTGAGAATAAAAAACGGTTTAACCCAGGAAGAACTGGCCATGCGCAGCGAGTTGTCCAAGGGATTTATTTCTCAGGTGGAGAGAGACCTGACTTCACCTTCAATTTCTACTTTGGTTGACATACTGGAGTGCCTGGGTACAAATCTAAAAGATTTCTTTAATGAGAAGACCCAGGAAAAAATTGTCTTCAATACCGAAGACTTTTATGTTGCTACTGACAAAGAATTGCACTCTGAAAAAAAATGGGTGGTGCCCACTTACCAAAAGAATCTATTGGAGCCGATTTTAGTCAGTTTTGAAGTAAACGGCCAAACGGAAGAAGAAGACCCCCACGGCGGGGAAGAGTTTGGTTTTGTTTTGTCCGGAACGGTATATGTTCATATCGGAGATAAAAAGTATAAGGCTAAAAAAGGAGAAAGTTTTTATTTCCGACCGGTAATGTCTCATTATCTTTCAAATGCGGGGAAGCAAAAAGCCAGTGTGCTTTGGGTTTCTACCCGATACAGATAGTGACGGAGGTTCTGAGAATTGGCACAGCATATTATTGAACTGGTTAATATTTCTAAGGATTACCAAGGCCAAGAGGCATTAAAAAATATAAATCTTTATATTCGAAAGAATGAGTTTTTGACTTTATTAGGTCCCAGCGGTTGCGGCAAGACAACTACCTTAAGGATCATCGGGGGATTTGAACAACCCACATCCGGGGAAGTTCTTTTTAATAATGTGAATATTAATAATTTGCCTCCTTATAAGAGAAAGGTAAATACGGTTTTTCAAAGATATGCCTTATTTCCCCACATGAATGTTTTTGAGAATATTGCCTTTGGTTTGAAAATAAAGCAAATGCCCAGGGAGAAAATTAAAGAAAAGGTAAAAACAATGCTTAGTTTAGTTAATTTAAGCGGATACGAACAACGGGGGGTAGATTCTCTCAGTGGCGGTCAGCAACAACGTGTGGCCATTGCCCGGGCTTTGGTAAATGAGCCGGAAGTTTTGCTCCTGGATGAACCATTGGGTGCCTTGGATCTGAAACTTAGAAAAGGCATGCAGTTAGAATTGAAAAACATGCAGCGTAGATTAGGAATCACCTTTGTCTATGTTACTCATGACCAGGAAGAAGCCTTAACTATGTCCGACACAATTGTGGTGATGAAAGACGGGGTGATTCAGCAGATCGGCACACCTCAGGATATATATAATGAACCTAAAAATGCCTTTGTTGCCGAGTTTATTGGGGAGAGCAATATTATTCCCGGGGTCATGTTAAAGGACTGCCTGGTGCGGTTTGCAGGACAGGATTTTCCATGTGTGGACGGAGGATTTGACTCCATGGAACCGGTGGACGTAGTGGTGCGCCCGGAAGATATTAAGATTGTGCCGGAGGAGCAGGGGATGCTGAAGGGGACAGTTCGCTCAGTTCTTTTTAAAGGAGTGCATTATGAAATGATTGTGGAGGGACGGGGCGTCAAGTGGAAAGTGCACAGTACCCTGATGGAACCGGCAGGTACCTCGGTGGGTTTAATAATTTTGCCCAATGATATCCATATTATGAAAAGGGTGGGTGAGAAATGAAAATAAAGTGGGTTTCTTACCCCTATTTAGTGTGGATGATGATTTTTGTGGTGGTTCCTTTGTTATTGGTTATTTATTTTAGTTTAACTATAACAGATGGGGGAGTCACAAAGTTCAGCCTGGCTAATTATGAAAAATTTTTTGAACCCATATATATTAAGGTGCTTCTTCGTTCCATTTACCTGGCCTTAATTAGCACAGTATTCTGTTTGGCTTTAGGCTATCCTTTAGCGATGATTTTGGCAAGCAAAGAAATGAGCCGGAAGAATTTTCTCATTCTTTTATTTGTGCTTCCTATGTGGATGAATTTTTTGCTCCGTACCTATGCTTGGATGACTCTGCTGGAAAGGAAAGGACTTATTAATACTTTTTTATCCTATATAAATCTTCCTCCCCTGGAGATTCTATACACTAATGAAGCGGTAGTATTGGGAATGATCTACAATTTCCTCCCCTTTATGGTATTGCCCATTTATTCTGTCTTAAGAAAGATAGACCCATATGTGATTGAAGCGGCGGAGGATTTGGGGGCGAACAGCCTGACCGTTTTCTTAAAGGTGATTTTCCCTTTAAGTTTGCCGGGAGTCGTGTCCGGCATAACCATGGTCTTTATGCCGGCGGTTTCTACTTTTGTTATTTCAAGGCTATTGGGAGGGGGACAGTTTACCCTCATTGGAAATTTAATTGAACAGCAGTTTTTAACAGTGGGGGATTGGAATTTCGGTTCGGCCTTGTCAATTGTGATGATGATTTTAATTTTGTTCAGTATGGCTGCCATGGCCAGGTATGAAAAGGATTATGAGGGGGGCGGCCTGTGGTGAAAAACTTTTTGAAAAAATTCTATATTTTTTTAGTATTTTTATTTCTCTATGCTCCGATTATAGTGCTGATTATTTTTTCCTTTAACAATTCCAAGTCACGGGGCCATTGGGACGGACTGACCCTAAAGTGGTATATTCAGTTATTTCAAGACCCGCAAATCTTGAAAACTATTTATTATACCCTGGCGGTAGCAGTATTATCCTCGCTGGTGGCTACGATTTTCGGCACTGCCGCCGCCCTTGGGATTGACAGTATGACCAGATTCAGGAAAACCGTGGTGATGAACATTACCTATCTTCCTGTTTTAAATCCGGATATAGTCACCGGGGTTTCTTTGATGCTTCTTTTTGTTTTTGTGAATATTAAATTAGGTTTTATTTCTTTACTTTTGGCGCACATTACTTTTAATATTCCCTATGTGATTCTTTCTGTTCTGCCAAAATTAAAGCAATTGAACAAACACCTTTACGAGGCTGCTTTAGATTTAGGGGCCACTCCTTTTTACGCTTTTAAAAAAGTAATTCTGCCGGAGATTATACCCGGAGTTATTACCGGAGCCCTTCTTGCCTTCACTTTATCGGTAGACGATTTTGTGATTAGCTTCTTTACAACAGGTTCCGGGGTGTCCAACTTGTCTATATACATTTATTCCATGGCTAGGAGGGGGATCAATCCTGAGATAAATGCTTTA
Source organism: Clostridia bacterium (assembly GCA_012838175.1). Classification (GTDB taxonomy): domain Bacteria; phylum Bacillota; class Dehalobacteriia; order Dehalobacteriales; family Dehalobacteriaceae; genus DUPU01. Next base: position 7,611 of record DUPU01000006.1, on the reverse strand, counting down.
TCCACCCTCATGTTTGTCAGCGTGCTGCTGTTGTTAATTGTTGTAGATAGAAGAATGTCTAGAGATAAAATGAAAGGAGAGAATAGAGCATGAAATTAAGTAAATGGTTATTTATTAGTGTCTTGCTGTTTTCACTTGTTTTAACAGGCGCTGGGTGCGGAAATTCCTCCCAGGTGACATTAAATGTTTATAACTGGGGTGACTATATTGATGAATCGGTGATCACGGATTTTGAAAAGGAAACCGGTATTAAAGTAAACTATGAAACCTTTACCACCAATGAAGACATGTATATCAAGATTAAATCCGGGGGAAGCAGTTATGATGTGGCCATACCTTCCGATTATATGATTGAACGAATGATTAAAGAAGATATGCTATGTAAAATTGATATGAATAATATTCCTAATATAAACTATATTGACCCGAATTTCCGTAATCTTGATTATGATCCCGACGAATCTTACTCTGTTCCTTATATGTGGGGGACGGTCGGCATCCTATATAATAAGACCATGGTGGAGGAGCCGGTAAACAGTTGGAATATTTTATGGGACCCCAAATATCAGAAGCAAATCCTCATGTTGAACAGTCAAAGGGATTCTATCGGTGTTGCCTTAAAAAAGCTGGGCTACTCAATAAATACCAGGGATATCAAAGAGTTGGAAGCGGCCAAGGAAGCCTTAATTGAGCAAAAACCGCTGGTTTTAGCTTATGTGGAAGACGACGTTAAGGATAAAATGATTGCCGGTGAAGCGGCGTTAGCTGTTGTTTGGTCCGGTGATGCGGTTTATATGAAGTGGGAGAATCCGGATTTGGAGTATGTGGTGCCTGATGAAGGTAGTAATCTGTGGTTTGATGCCATGGTGATACCTAAGACCAGTACCCATCAAAAGGAAGCGGAAATGTTTATCAATTTTATGTGCAGGCCGGACATTGCTTTAAGGAATACAGAATATATCGGTTATTCCACTCCCCATATGGAAGCAAAAAAGAACCTTTCGGCGGAAATATTGAATGATGCCACAGCATATCCGCCCCAAGAGGTAATTGATAAGTGTGAAATATTTAAAGATCTAGGTTCATATCTGAAAGAATATGACCGGATTTGGACTGAAGTCAAAGCCCAATAATTGTCTTGGTCTTTAATAATTTTACCTGACAACCTGTCAAAGAAAAGGGGAGGGGAGAACATGGGCTACCGGATGGGAGTAAAAGAGATCTTACTATTGTTTTTGACAGCGGTATTTTGGGGTGTCAGTTATTTCTTTATTAAAGTAGCGGTCATATCTTTTACTCCCTGCATGGTGGTTGCAGGCCGGTTGTTTTTTGCTTCCCTTTTCATGCTGGGTTATCTCTTTTATACTCGGAATAAGCTGCCCCGGAAAAGTCGGTTTTGGAAAGCTTTTCTTGTTTTGGGTCTGACAAATTGTACCTTGCCGTATATATTAATTTCCTGGAGTGAAGTATATATAGACAGCGGTCTGGCGGCAATTTTAGGGGCAACTATGCCTTTGTTTACGATTATTATCGGTGTGGCTGTTGTGGGTCAGGAGTCTTTTACTTGGAGCAAGGGAATAGGATTAGCCGTAGGTTTGATTGGTGTTGTCCTCTTAGTAGGGCCGGAAGCGGTGAAAGGCTTGGGTATTAATGTTTGGGCTCAATTGGCCAATGTGGCGGCCGCGTTTGTTTATGCAATAGCTGCTGTTTACGGTGCTAATTTAGAAGATGTGAAACCGGTGGTAGCTACGGCAGGACAGGTGCTGATGGGTTTTGTGACAATTTTACCCTTTACGCTGGCGGAGGTACCATGGACAATGCAGCTGAAAATATGGCCTTTACTGGCACTGGCCGGTCTCGGGATCTTTTCTACGGCAATTCCTTATATAATTTATTTTTACCTCCTCTCGACAGTCGGGCCGACCAATGTTTCGCTGGTATCATATTTAATTCCCATGGTGGGGATGATTACAGGAGTGTTGTTCCTCGGCGAAAAGGTAACACTGCTTACTGTTCTGGCGCTGTTTTTGATTCTAGCCGGTGTTGCAGGGGTAAGCGGAATTAAGGGTATGGAAAAAAACACAGAAAACACAGGTATAGAGAAGTCATAAAAACAAATAATAGGGATGTAGGATTGTTATCGGAGGTGAAAAAGGTGGCCAAATCCCGTAAAACGGAACGGGGTACTCGTAGCAATCAGGACATTCCTGAGGCTTTAGTCAATGAGCAAAAAGCAGAACAGGCTTTACAAGATGCCAAGAAAAGAACCAGACATTGTTAATTAAGAAAGGGACGGGATTACTGCTTTTGAAGAGGCAGAATCCCATCCCTTTTTTCGGATGATTTATGATTATTTCCGGGGAGGAATTTGACCGGATATTATGGGCAGCCGGCTAAAGCGCAAGGGCCTAAGTTGCACTTGCCGCAAACATCACAGAGACCCAGTTCGGTATAATCCTCAGCTACTTTCAAAAGGTGAGAGTAGCATTTTTGTTTATCCCAGCTATGAAGCTGCAATGCCTTGGTAGGACAATTCTTAACACAACTGAGACAGGTGCCTTTTTGATAATAAAGGCAGAATTCTTTGGTCGGCTTGGGAGAGGGGGGAATTTCTGCAGAAATAATAATACTGCCGAAGCGTCCGGCACAACCTGAGGGAGTAATCAAGAGGCGATTAACGCCAAAGGTGCCTAACCCTGCCACATAGGCAGCACTTCTATGAGACCAGGCTGTGGTCAGGTCCACTTCATTAAAGTTATGGGTGGCCTTTTGAAAACCGGCCTGAATACCTTCTTTTTCTAATTCTCCCTTCAGACGGGCACAAATTTCCCCAATTAAGGCATTAGTTTCAATATATGCCCGGGCCCATTCTATGGGCACCTTTTCCTCTGACCGGTTAGCTTTTACCGTTTCTTCGGAAAAGGGGACGAAGAAAGCAACGACAGTTTTTGCTTCCGGCAAGATTTCCCGGGGGTGGGCCACATGAGGGCCGATAATATTTTTCATTTGAGTGAAAAGGTGATCATAGGCTGAGGCATAAGCTATCAGCGGTTGGCGGTACCGGGTGTGGGTGTTGGCCTGTGCTACCATTTCATTAACTAAGTTTTCAATTTTGTGAATCATTTCCATCAATATCCCCCTCTTAAAATAATTAATTTTCCTTTATTATTCGACAGTTTCAAAATATTTCCTTTACTTGAGGAAATATTCTATTTTTTCCCCCAAGGTTATCTCATGAGGAGTAACATGAGAGTCATAAACAAGTATATTTACACCGGCTGCTTCCGCCTCTTTTAATGCTTGGCTGAAGTCTTGGTCCATCCTACTATGGGGCGTAAAATATTTTATTCCTTTCATTTGTACTAAAAAGAAAACAAAACCTTGATACCCTGCCCTAACCGCCTGGATCAATTCCCGGAGATGTTTTGTCCCTCTCAAGGTGGGGGCATCGGGGAATTTGGCAATCCCTTCTTCTTCCAAAGTAACTCCCTTAATTTCCACAAAACCTTTTTGTCCATGTGCGGTTTCAAAATATAGATCGAAGCGGGACTGACCAAAGGTGACTTCTCTTTTTAAGCGTGCTACGTCCAGTATTTCAGGAATTCGGCCATTTTGTACAGCTCCCCAAACTACTTCATTGGGCGCTTGGGAATCCATATTTACTAACATATTATTTTTATATACGGAAATAAGGGAGTATTTAGTTTTTCGCTTCGGGTTATGGGCCTCTTCCAGCATAACCCGGGCATGGGGACGGAGCAGTTCCCGGCAACGTCCTGTGTTTTTAACATGAACTGTTTCAGTTTTTCCCTCTACCAGCACCTGAGCGATAAATCGATTGGGCCGGTTTAAAAAAATACCTGGTTTTATTAATGGATAGTACATTTTGGTTCCTTTCTATAATAGCTTTTTTATGACAAGATTTTTCATAGTAATATCAATGATTTGGTAATATGGATTTACTCATTTATAAAATGCAAAAGGTGTGCCGGGTTATTGCTATTCCTATGCTCAGATTCTTAATTGTATATTATATATAAATGGATAGCTGCTTTAAAGGGAAATTTCGGTGAACACCCAACCTTCATAAAAATCAGCGACCGAACTAACTAATAAAAATTTACCACAAAACATGGTACAGTAGCTATTGGAAATAAGTGAAACATTCAGTGCTTAAGAACAAGTAGAAATGAAACGGCAGGAAACGCTGAATACATTTTTAAAGAGAAAACATTGAGCTTGTGGAAGGTCAAGGGTATAATAGTGTTATAAGCAAAATATAAAGGAGCATCTGCAAGTGGACTTGGTGAAATTAAACGCATTGGTTTTATCATTACTGGAAACGGAGTGTTCAAAAACTGTTGATTACTTGGTAGAAGAATTGCGTATGGAATACCCGGAGGAGTTTAAAAAAATAATGGGTGAATTTCAAAAGGAATATAGCTTAAGCGGATGCGGAGCTGAGATGAGTCCCATTACCGCCGTGAATGCTTCCCTTAATTATTTATATAATGAAGGAAAGGTAGAAAAGGAAAGAAGAAACGGTTTCGGTATGTGGAGATTAAAATGACATAACGGTTTTCCGGTGAAATCAGGTTGGTATATGACAACCTGGTTTTTGTTTTAATTGGCTTCAGATGAATTTGCAATTATCTTGACATAATGTTTTGAGAGGATTATAATTCCCTATGCCAACAAGAATAGGCGTGTTTTAGTTTGTTTTGTCGGAAAATTTATATGAAACGGGTTCTACTATGAACACTAATTGGAAGAAGAACATTGTCCTTTTTTTAGCCAGCCAGAACATATCACTTTTCGGGTCCTCCCTGGTCCAATATGCCATTATGTGGTATATTACCTTGGAAACCCAATCGGGCATTATGATGACAATTTATATTGTATGCGGGTTTTTGCCCACCTTTTTTCTTTCTCCCTTTGCCGGGGTATGGGCAGATCGTTATCATCGAAAGTTACTGATTATGCTGTCAGATTCCGTGATTGCATTGGTTACTCTGTTGCTGGCCATCCTGTTTTATTTAGGATATGAGGCCTTATGGCTTCTTTTTTTAATATCGGCGGTAAGGGCTCTGGGCTCAGCCATTCAAATGCCGGCGGTAGGGGCTTTTATTCCCCAAATTGTGCCGGAGGACCGGCTAACTCGGGTAAATGCCACAAACGGGAGTATTCAAGCTATGGTGACGTTGGTATCTCCCATGGTCAGCGCGGCACTCCTCACCATGGCGTCAATTGAAATCATTTTTTTTGTAGATGTTTTTACCGCGGCTATGGCTGTGCTCACATTATTATTGTTTTTGCATGTGCCTGTACATAAAAAGGCTTTGGACAAGAGTCCGATCAGTTATTTTGCTGATTTAAAGGCAGGCCTGGTTTATATCAAAAATCATGATTATGTGAGAAACTTTTTCTTATTCTGCGCTGTTTTCTTTTTTCTGTCTGCACCCGTAGCCTTTCTAACGCCGCTCCAGGTAACCCGGAGTTTCGGCGATGATGTTTGGCGGCTTACAGCCATTGAAATTATCTTTTCCGTGGGGATGATGGTGGGAGGCATCATCATGGCCTCTTGGGGCGGTTTTAGAAACAAAATACACACTATGACCTTATCAAGTCTAGTTACCGGGTTGTGTACTTTTGCCCTTGGGATTGTCCCTAATTTTTGGATTTATTTATTCTTTATGGGCTTGTGCGGGGTGGTTATGCCTGTCTTTAATACACCGGCCACGGTCCTTTTGCAGGAGAAGGTGGAAGAAGACTATCTCGGCCGGATATTCGGTGTTTTGACCATGATTTCCAGCTCGGTGATGCCTTTGGGAATGTTGGTGTTCGGTCCTATTGCCGACATTATAAAAATTGAGTGGCTGTTAATCGGTACCGGCTTCTTTCTCTTTATCCAGAGCTTTTTCTTGATTGGCAATAAGGTTTTGGTTAAGGCGGGAGAGCCTGTAATTAAGCCGGAATAGCAATTAAAGACAAAGGGGTTTACAATAATGAGAGAAGCAGGAGAGTTTAAGCAGCAGGAGATTAATTTTTACCCGGAGCGGTTGATATTCTATCGGAATATTAATAATGACCCTTTAATTGTAATGACCAAGGAATTAATCAATAATTTAATAAATCATGAAGATGAGAACAGGGACCCGGAGGGTATCTTCTTTCAAATCTGTGGGGAACTGGTGCAAAAGGCAGAGAGCTATCAATGGCAGGGTAATCTTTGGAAACATTATCTTTCTTTATTAATGGCCCAGGCAGAAAATACCTTCAGTCGGTCTTGCGCCCGGCTCGTAGGAGATAACCTTGATACCGGTCTATTTGAATTTGCCCTGCATGATCTTAAGCTTTTGAAGAAGATGTGGGATTTTGACTTTAAGGATTTAGGGGAGTGGGTACCTTTAGAAATTGCAGATACCTTAAAGAACTTTATCTGTGATTTTTCCTGCCTAAACCCCCGGGGGAAATTTTGGTATGGGGAAAATGTCGGAAATCTATGCAATGATTTGGAAAAGGCAGGAAGCCCCGAACAGATGGTAGAGTGCCTGAAAAATTTTTACCGGGATAAAGGATACGGTAAGATCGGTATGTTTTATTTCTTTAGCTGGGGTAAAGAAGGGTTGAGGGGAATTTCTTACCCTGACCCGGTGACCTTGGAGGATTTAATCGGTTATGAAGAACAAAAAGAAATCATTGTTAAAAATACAGAGGCCTTTACCCGAGGCAAAAAGGCCAACAATATGCTTTTATATGGGGAACGGGGCACAGGTAAATCCTCTACGGTAAAAGCCCTGGTTAATGAGTACCATTCCCGGGGGCTGCGCATGGTGGAAGTGCATAAGGCACAATTGGCGGCCTTAAAGGACATTATGGGCGGTTTAAGAGAGTATCCCCAACGTTTTATTGTTTTCATTGATGATCTTTCTTTTGAAAGCAATGAAACAGAATATAAATATTTAAAGTATATTCTGGAAGGCGGGGTGGAAGTAATACCTGAAAATGTGGTCATTTATGCTACTTCCAACCGCCGCCACCTGGTCCGGGAAAGTTGGCAGGACCGGGATGAAGGAACGGAGGTACGGGTTTCCGATTCTCTATCGGAGAAATTGTCTTTAGCGGATCGGTTTGGGATTACGGTAACTTTTACATCCCCGGATCAAGAGGAATACCTGAAAATCGTTGAAGGTCTTGCAGAAAAAAGCAAACTGGAGATATCCAAAGCTGAACTTAGGGAAAAAGCCCTCTGGTGGGAAAGGTGGCATAACGGCCGCTCCGGACGGACGGCAAAACAGTTTATTAACAGCTTATTGTCCGAATTGTAATTATCCCGGATACAATCAGGGAAATAGGGTCATGCCGGTCAGAAGGATCTCTTTTAGATTCTTCTTTTTTTATACGCCTTTTATATGCCGCGCTGGGTGATGTTGTAATTCCTCTATCCGTTTTTCATTTCTGAATAATTAAAGATGTTATTTTATAACAATAAAAAAACTAATCCTGAAAGTTCCAATAAGGTTTCAGGATATTTTTTTGCACATCCCACATAATAAAAAAAGCAAAAATGAAAGGAGTGATAATGTTTGCCAAGAAATAGCTATTTAGTTT
>DUPU01000038.1 GCA_012838175.1 Clostridia bacterium | reverse complement strand
CACCTGTAAAATCTCCCGGGGTTAAAATACGTACTATCTGTTCTTTTCCCGAATCAGATAAACGATAAATTCTTATTTTCCCAGTGTTAACAATATAAAGTGAATCAGACCGGTCGCCGGCACTGTAAATAATCTCACCTTTTTTGTATGAAACTGTTCTGATTGCTTTCATGATCTCATCCATTTGATCCTTTTCCAAATGATTAAAAATCGGTACCCGAGTTATGCAACTTTTGTGAGATCCGGATAGGTGATTACAGTCATGTCTATGGTTTTGCACTTGCTTTTTTTCCATTTACCTATCACCCCCCTTATTAAAACATCAGTCCAGTCGTATATTGCTCCACAAATTTACACTATATGATTTAAATACATATATTATATCATTTTTCCATTTGCATTTTAATTAATTTTTTTCTGCTTTTCACTGTTGGGATTTATTCAGCGCTTGGTCTAAGTCCCAGATCAAATCATCCACATCTTCAATACCGATAGAAAGTCTCACCATATCAGGGCTAACACCGGCAGAAATCTGTTCTTTTTCGGATAATTGGGCATGAGTAGTACTGGCCGGATGAATTACCAGGGATTTAGCATCTGCTACATTGGCTAAAAGAGAGAATATTTCCAAACTGTCCATAAATTTTCTTCCTGCATCTATCCCTCCTTTTATGCCAAAAGTAAATATTGATCCGGAACCTTTGGGAAAGTATTTTTGTGCCAAATTATAATATTTACTGGACGGCAAGCTGGGATAGTTCACCCAATTAACCAAGGGATGATCATTGAGATACTTTGCTATTGTCATAGCATTGGACACGTGTTTTTCCACTCTTAAAGACAATGTTTCCAAACCCTGAAGCAAAAGAAAGGAATTAAAGGGACTAATAGCCGCCCCCGTATCTCGCAGCAACTGCACTCTGGCTTTGGTAATGTAAGCCAAGGGCCCCAGTGCTTCCGCATATTTCAAACCATGATAACTTGCATCAGGTTCGGTTAATCCGGGAAATCTACCGCTTTTTATCCAATCAAACCTGCCTGAATCAATAATAACCCCTCCGATAGAAGTCCCATGGCCTCCAATAAATTTAGTAGCCGAATGCACCACTATGTCTGCGCCAAATTCTATTGGTTTGATTAGATAGGGAGTGCCAAAAGTATTGTCAACAATAAGAGGAAGCCCATTTTCATGAGCAATATGGGCAATAGCTTCAATATCCGGAATATTAATACCTGGGTTGCCTAAAGTTTCAATATAAATGGCTTTCGTCTTGTCATTGATAGCCTGACGAAAATTCTCAGATTCATCAGGATCAACAAAGTTTGTCTTAATTCCTAACCTGGGCAGGGTAGCGGAAAACAAATTATAAGTTCCCCCATACAAGGTGTTGGCGGAAATAATCTCATCCCCTGCTCCGGCTATGTTTAAAATAGCGTATGTTATTGCAGCCGAACCTGATGCCACTGCCAAAGCACCTACACCGCCTTCTAAAGCAGCCATTCTTTGCTCAAAAACCTCTGTAGTAGGATTCATAATCCTGGTATAGATGTTTCCCGGCTCTTCCAAACCAAACAATTTAGCGGCATGCTCCGCATCACGGAATACATAGGATGTTGTTTGATAAATGGGAACCGCCCGAGAACCTGTGGTAGGATCTGCTATTTGTCCCGCATGAACCTGCAGGGTATCAAATTTAAACTTTCTTTCACTCATTACTACTCACTCCCTTTATTATTTTCCATATTTACTAATGTTTTTCTCCTAGATAAAACTTTGCAAAGATACGGTTTCCCCGGGAGGAATAATTAGAAACTCCTTATCCCACTCCCCTTTGACCAGCTTTTCAAAATAACGTTGAGAACCTTGCACCTCCCAATGTTTGACTTTTAGAAAATCGGCCACCTCCCGGCTGTATTTCACGTATTCTTCAGAATCACCCACAATATGGATAAATACCACACGCTGATAATTTTTGTATTCTTCTCCCATCAACCAGCGGGCTGTTTCTTCCCCGTACTTTTCTAAATACTTATAATAACTGGATAAAGGATCTCCCTTCTGTTTTATCCAGCCCTTGCTTAAATAATATGTAGCCGGATATTGTTGGAATTCTATTTCATATTGCTTTCTTGATCCTAATAATAAACTAATACAATCGTGAACCCGAGGCACAACCAAGGTATGTTTCTCAGTCTTGATACCCGCTACCCCATTAGAGCATAAACCATAACCCAAGAGCAGTGTATCGTAACCTTCAGATTCATCGATTCTTTGCTGCAATTCCTGGCGCAGCTTGCCTGGTGTATTATGAAGTCCATATTCCAAGAATTCCGCATCAACATTTTCCGGCAAAACCGCCAATATTTCATCCTCCAAGGTTCGACAGGCTAATATCTTAATCTTACTCATCATTACCTCCACTTCACTTATTGATTTTTTCATCATCTATATTTACTTATTTACCACTGTTCCCCTAATATTTTCCGACGTCATCCGTAAAGGATAGGTATTTACTTTAATTTCAGGATTAATAGCTTCCATCTTTTCTCTGGCGGAGATTACTTTTTTCTGCCTATATCTTTAGTACAGTGAATTATTTGTCTCTGCAAATTTGACAAATCTACTTTATCATTATCCACAATCCCAATAGTACCAACCCCGGCAGCTGCTAAATATCATATTTCGACTGTATCGCTCAATTTGCAGGTAGCTAAAATTAATATTACCACCCCCTTATCTCATTTAAATCATAGGGAGTAGCCTGGTAAACATAATAATTCAACCAGTTATAATAAAGCAGATTGGCATGACCCCGCCAAGTAACCAAAGGCTCCCGGTTAGGATCGTCATTAATATAATAATTTTCAGGTAAACTGATGGGTAAGCCCAAGTTCACATCCCGACTATACTCCCAGCCTAAAGACATGGCATCGTATTCCGGATGTCCGGTGATAAAAATCTGCCGGCCATTTTTTGTGGCAACGATATAAACGCCGGCTCTTTCAGATTCTGCCAGAATTTCCAAATTGGGTACTTTCTCAATATCTTCTCGTCTTACCTCAGTGTATCGAGATTGAGGAACATAAAATATATCATCAAAACCTTTAAGTAAATTATTCCTCTGAACAGAAATTCGGTGAGGGAAAACACCAAACATTTTTTCCCGTAAAAGATACTTAGGGATTCCATAATGATAAAAGAGTCCGGCCTGAGCACCCCAACAAATATGCAGAGTAGAGGTGACATGACTTTTAGAATACTCCATTATCTGAGTCAATTCTTCCCAGTATTCCACTTCGGAAAATTCCAGCTTTTCCACCGGAGCCCCGGTAATAATCATCCCGTCAAATTTCTGTTCGGAAATATCTTTTAGGCTACAATAGAAACTAAGCAAATGTTCTTCCGGAGTATTTTTTGATTTATATGATTCCGTGCTGATAAGTTTTATTTTTACCTGCAAAGGGGTATTGCTTAGCAAGCGAATTAATTGTGTCTCCGTTACTATTTTTACAGGCATTAAATTTACAATAGCAATTTCTAATGGTCGTATGTCCTGTCGAGAAGCCTGACCTTCATCCATAAAAAAAACATGTTCCCGAGATAGAATATCCCTTGCTGGTAAGTCATTAGGAATAATTACCGGCATTAGTTTTACCCCTCCATCTTTGAAAATACCGATCAGATACCTTTGCCCAGACCTTCCTGTTAGCAAAAAGTTTAATCCTTAGTATTCTTATTGTATTTATATGCATTTTATATCGCCTTAATTGATTTTGTCAATAAAAATTTGCTCGATGGCTGGATCGTTTTAGAGTTGTGCAGGTATTTATTGCATAATGATAAATGATTTTTTCGAAATCTTTCTAGACAGAAAGTCAGGATAAAAAGATTACTTTTTGCTTGTTGTCCTTAAAAATGTAAAACCTTCAATGGATTTCTCCAATGAAGGTTATTGAACGCATATTTCCAGTAATTTCTCCGCCAAAGTATTTAACTGTTTTTACGCTGATTATATTGCCGCTCATGATATAATCATTATCCGGAGTAATCTCCTCGTCTGTTTTGGCATACAGCAAAACACCTCTCATACAAATCATCCGCATTATTTCTGGATCAAATTTTTCTTACTTGAGATTTTTTTACTTCATATCCTAGTGCAATTATGGCATTCTCGATTTTTTCTATTGATAGTTTTTCAGCATCAAAGTTAAATTTTACTTTACTTGAGTTAAAAAGTACGTTTACACTTTCTTTATCTACACCTTCTAAAGATTTTACTGCGTTGTCAATTTTTTGTAAACAGGATGGACAAGTTAATGTTCCTAATTGAATAGTTGCTTTATGCATTTTCATCTCTCCTTCTATTCATTATTTTTATTTTCTTAAGCGTGCTTCCTCAGCTCTTTCCCGTTATTTATATAATACACTATATATATTAATACTAAATTGATTTACATCATAATTCTTATTTAATTGAATTTATTAGTTATTATCTTAATCTGTACCGAAGGAGCCTCATCCCGTTTAAGATTACGACTAAAATACTGGCTTCGTGTACTAACATACCAATTGACATGTTCATCCATTCACTGAAGAATAAGGCGGTAAGCAGAACTAATACAACTCCAATGGCGATGACAATATTTTGACGCATGTTATTGGCTGTTGCTTTTGTAAGACCTAATGCATGGGGCAAACGGCTGAAGTCTGAATTCATTAAGACAACATCTGATGTTTCAATAGCTACGTCTGTACCGCTTCCCATGGCAATGCCGATATCGGCTAAGGCCAATGAAGGACTGTCATTTACTCCGTCTCCAACAAATGCGACAATTTGGCCTTTAGCTTGTAATTTTTCAATATAGGCTGATTTATCTTCCGGTAACATGTGTCCGTAAGCTTTGGTCAATCCCAGTTCACGTGCTACCAAATCAACTGTGCCTTGGTTATCCCCTGAAAGGACTATTAGACTTTTAACACCTAATTTTTTTAACTTTTGAAGATCTTCTTTGACACCTGGACGAATTCGGTCGCGAATTCCCATTAATACTTTTAATTCACCATCAACTGATGTTAGAACAAGTGAATTTCCCTTCTGTTCAAATCGCGCAATATCTTCACGTACTTTTTCATTCAAATGAACATTTTCTTGTTCCATCAGGAATACATTACCGACTGCAACCCTATGACCGTTTACACGTGCAACAATTCCACCGCCCTTTACTACATCTGTGTTTTCAACCGGATAGAGTTTTGTGTCTCCAATGTGCTCTACAACTGCTTTAGCTAAAGGATGGTCTGACTCATTTTCGACACTTGCCAGGTAACCTAAAACTTCATCAATGTTGTCTGCATAAAATTCCCTGTCAGCTACCTTAGGATTTCCTATTGTTAATGTGCCTGTTTTGTCAAATATTACTGCATCAACATTACTAAAATCATTAATAACTTCACTGCCTTTTAGAAGAACACCGTTTCGTGCCCCATTACCAATGCCGGCAACGTTTGAAACAGGCACACCGATAACCAATGCCCCCGGGCAGCCGAGAACTAAGATAGTAATTGCAAGTTCAATATCCCGTAAAATCAACCATATGATAATGGCAAGGACTAAAACAGCCGGAGTATAGTATTTAGAAAACCTATCAATAAACCTTTCAGCCTCTGATTTTGAGTCCTGTGCTTCTTCAACTAACTCAATAATTTTACCAAAAGTAGTATCCTCGCCGACCCGATCAGCAACAATTTGCAAGGTTCCATTTTCTAAAATTGTTCCGGCAAAAACTTGCGAATCTTTCTTTTTACCTACCGGAACGGATTCACCGGTAATACTTGCTTCATTAATATGACCTTCACCTGTTAAAACAGTACCATCAACAGGCACTTTGGCACCGGTTTTAACCAGTAAAATATCACCTACATCAACTTCATCTACTTCTACCTCTTCAAATTCTCCATTTTCCATTTGTTTCAAAGCACTTTCCGGTGCCATTTCAGTTAATTCCTTAATCGCAGAACGAGTTTTATTCAAAGTCCGTTGTTCTAGGTAAGCGCCAAATAAGAACAAAAAAGTAACAATAGCTGATTCTTCAAAGTTTTTTATTAAAAATGCCCCGGTAACTGCGATAGTAACTAAAACATCAATACTAACAACTTTGACTTTTAATGCTTGAAATGCTTGGATTGCAATAGGAGCAATCCCTAAAACGGAAGCAATAATCAAGGCTAAATGAAATATATCTACGTTTCCAAAACCAAATTTACTGATAAATCCAATCGCAATTAAAATTCCACCGAGTAAAGCTATATGATTTTTTTTACTTAAAATAAATCGCTGCAACATTTCATCACCTTCTTGCCTATTTACCGTTTTTTTCTATGCTGTCAGTAAAGTATTGTTTTCCATAAAATGATTTGATTTTAATCATCTCTACTCAAGCTTGATATGCTTTATCTACTTCAGCTAACATTTTGTAAACAGCTTCATAGCTTTCGCATACATCAGCCGGAACTGTGTAGTTATTTGTGATTTCACGCAATTTGGCAAATTCGGCCTTTAACTCCGGCCTTTCTGCCCCTGCTTCTTTGATTTTCTTATTGATTGTATTAAACAATTTATGAACTTCATGGAATTCCGGGTGGGTACCTCCATGAACTCGTGCTACAATCGGTACATATTGTTCCAATGTTTTAAAATGACGTTCCTTCACTTCATTAAATGTTAATTGTTTAGACATATTTTTTCCCTCTTTCTTATTTTTTCTATTTTTATTGTCTTCATATTATCATGAAGTTTTCTAAAAAAAATTGATTTAAATCAAGAATTGTAGAATTTTTATCCAATACGATAAGATGAACTCTTCCCTTACATCGTAAAAGCATAAAAAAACCAACTTACGCTACCGTAAATTGGAGATGTTTTAAATAACCCCTTCAGGCTATCATTTTTCTTGATGCCTAGGATTCTCCTTAACATGTTCAATTGCTTTACTCACTTCTGTTAACAGATCAGTTGCAATTTGGGTATTTAACACTCCGGCTTTTATTATGGCTCTGCCTTTATCTGTATTGACATATCTCGGAGGTAAGTTATTTAAAGCCATGGCCATAATATCTGATTGACAGACAGGACAGGTGCAGATATCAGTTCGGTTTGTTAACTGCTCATTTAATACTTGTTCCACAAGGATTTCCGTTAGATTAATAGGTTTATTTATCACTGTTTAAGCCCTTCTTTTTTATTTCTATTATTATCCAAAATAATTATACTAACAAACCACTTATTCCACAACCGATAAATCATATAAGGGACCAGAGAATCCTTCGGCTAAATAACCGACTGCCGGGGACGGCTCCGGCTTCTAGAAACCGAAAATCCGCCCCCTATATGTTTTCAATTAAAGTCTGTTGAAACAGAATTGTTACACTGCGCAATATTTATATTACGCCAATAGCTTTAAATACCCCATCCTTAGGATCCTGATAAAAGAAAATTTGGGAGCGTGTATTTTCCGGTCCATCTCGGTAAAAGCCGGAGCCAAATGATTAATAATTTAATTAACCTCATTTTTCTCGTCCCTTTTAGCATCGATACTTTTAAGAATTTCCAAAAAAAGCTCCACTATCTCAGGATCAAACTGGGTACCGGCATTATTTCTAAGTTCGGCTATGGCTGTTTCTTTTGGAAAGGCTTTGCGGTAAAGCCGGTCGCTGGTCATGGCGTCATAGGCATCAGCTACCGCTAACAACCTGCACAATAAAGGTATTTCTTCTCCTTTAAGCCCTTGAGGATATCCTTTGCCGTCCCAACGTTCATGATGGTACAAGATATATTCCGCTATCGGTCCAAGTTCAGGTGTGTTCTGCGCTATCCGGCAGCCTATCTCCGGATGTTTTCTTATCTCTTCCCATTCTGCTTCAGTCAAAGGTCCGGTTTTTCTTAAGATTTCTTCCCGTATTCCTACCTTACCTATATCGTGCAACACCGCCAGCAAAAACAGTTCATCCATTTCCTTGGAAGTCAATTTAACCTTGGTGCCTATTTTCAAGCAATAATCTTTTAAGCGCTGGGCATGTTCCTCGGTTTGCATGCTTTTGGCAAAAAGGGTGGCTAAAAGAGTGTTTATAATGCTGTTGCGAAAACTTTTCCCCTCGTTCAGCTTCTGCCGGTACATCCTCTCTTCAGCTTCTTTAATAACCCTGTTCAGCGTTTCATCAGGGGTTTCTCTTGTGGCAGCGCCCAAAGCTATGCTTAAGTGGAGATGTTCAGTCCCATATGACAGGCAGGCAATCTTTATCCTCTTGATTACTTCTTCGGCAGTTTTAGCTGAAGTATTAGGCAAAACTACCAAAAACTCGTCCCCGCCCCAGCGGCAAACCATATCGTCTTTGCGGCAGCATTTTTTAATGGCTTCGGCAGCTTTCTGAAGTAGCTTGTCCCCTTCGGCATGCCCAAAGACATCATTAGCCAGTTTCAATCCATTGACATCAGCCATGATGACAGATAGAGGCAAACTGCCTTTTTGTTCCTGCCTTTTCAATTCTTCTTCCATAAAGCGCCGGTTGTACAAGCCGGTTAAAGTATCATAGTAGCTTAGGTAAAGGATTTTTTCCTGCCACTCTTTTTCCTGGGTAATATCTCGAAATACCATTACTACTCCATAAGTTTTGCCCTGTTTATCTACGATCGGGGCAGCACTGTCAGCAATTGGTACCCACTGACCGTCTTTGGTAATAAGAGCGGTGTGGTTGGCCAACCCGATTATTCTCCCGGTCTGCAGCACTTTTTCCACGGGGTTTTCAACTCTTTCCCCGGTTTCTTCGCTGATCAGCCGGAAAACTTCTTCAAAGGGTTTATTTTTAGGCTCTTCATCCTTCCAACCTGTTATTTCCTCCGCTACTTTATTTATGGAAGTAATCCTTCCTATTTCGTTAGTAGTAACCACACCATCTCCAATGGATAGGAGGGTGGTTCTAAGCAATTCTTTTTCCAGGTATAGTCTTTCTTTATATTTTTCTCGGTCGGTAACGTCGAAAATGATAGAAAAAAGCAGGTTCTCCTCGTTGAATTTTATCGGACAAGTATTAACATCAACCAGCCTAATTTCCTGATTCTTTAAGCGGTGCGAGCACACAAAACTTTTCTGTTGTCCCAGTAATGCCCTGAACCGCCGTTTGTCAGTTTCCTCTTTTGGCAGAATACTAATGTCATACATGCTCATGTTTAAAAGTTCTTCTCTTGTATAGCCGTAAAATTTGATAGCTGCCGGGTTAGCGTCAATAATTTTGCCTGATAGGGGCTCAATCAGGAGCATGACGGCATTATGTCCGTTAAACATGGCCTTCAGGCGATGGAACAGCTCTTCTTTTTCTTTTTCCGCTTTTTTCTGGAGAGTAATGTCCTTGCTGGAGCCGACAATGTATTTGACTTTGCCGTATTCGACAACCGGCGTTAAACTGGTAAACCAAACTCTTTCTCCAGCCGGCAGGACTAAGGTTTCCTCATAAGTAATTGTTTCCTTGGCCTCCAAACATTTCCGGTAATTGGCTTCTATGACCTTCCCTAATTCTTCTCCTAAAAGTTCCACCGGGGTCTTATCCCGTATCATGTCCAAAGAAAATCCTGTTGATTTTTGGTAGGCTTTGTTAGTCTGCAAATACCTGAGCTGCCCATTCTCAACCTGGACCAGAAACACAGCATCATTAGTCCCGTTGAATACTTTTTCCATTTCCAGGGTAAGTTGAACAATAGTTTCTTGCTGCTCTTCCAAGGTTTTTATCTGTTTCATTTCTGCGGTTACTTCTTGAACATAGGTTATAAAATAGCCTTTCTGCCAGGAATAAGCGGTTATTTTATACCATCTCTGAAACGGCGCAAAGTATTGGGTAAATTCTTCTCTCCCTTTACTTAAGGCAATTTTCCCGTAAAACTCTATCCAGTTAAAAGCATCTTCTTTAATGTTCGGTATTGCTTCCGTAACTCTTTTCCCTAAAATATTCTCTTTGATTAAGCCGGTCATTTCTTCAAAAGCAGGATTGACATCCAGAAAGATATAGTCTTCCGGGATCCCCTCTGCGTTGCATACTAATTTATGGTAGGCATAACCAAAAGGTGCCTGAATCAAAATTTTCTGCAATACTTTTTCGTCCATCCTATCCCCTCCTTTCATGAGATCAACCCCTCCTTTGGGTCTTATCCTCCGCAAAACCTACTGTCAATTTCGAATTTTCTCCGCCCTGTATCAAATTTTCTTTATAAGCAAGACGCAAAAGCCCCCGTGCACTAATTTGCATAGAGGCTCTCATACCACTGGCTGCCAATAACCATCTTGTTGCTTAGGCCCTTGACTTTACGTCCTTGCCTTTTTGCAGATTTGTTCTTTATTTATTTGTTATATCTGTTTATGAACTCTATCTTTTATAGTCAAATTTAGTTGTGTGGTAATATTATACTATTTTTTCAACAGATTTCTACATTTTTCATAAATTCTTTTATTTTTTCCAAACTTTTTTTCGCCACTAAAATATGATAAAAAATCTAATATGATAAAAAGATGGTTTTTTTGTAAAATGCTGTGATATAATGTAATAAAAACAAGCAACATAGATGCAGTAGTGTAAAAACCAGCAGAAAAATGTTTTGAAAGGGGGAAATTGAGAGATCAAAAGATCATAAGAAATTAGCTTGTTATCACAATAAAATAGCAAAACTGTTATTAAAGTTTTCATGCAAAAAGTAAAATAGCCACATTAATATCAATTAACATTTGCTTCACAAAATAACCTCCTTGGAAAAATTAAATCAACCTTGCCTAAGCCCCGGATCAAAAGGCAATTGCGACGCTACCCGCTTCATCATAAGAGGCATAAGCAGTGGCTAAAAAATGAGTAGTAGGTCATGGGTAGCAAGCTTTTCTAGCAATACCAAAAGTTCCGCAAGGAGGATCAGAAACATTCTGATTAAGGCATTTTCGAACCCATTATTTCATAGGCAAGTAAAAAAGAAACTGTAAATTCTTCAAAACACTTCTAAGTTTAATAATACGAGGAGGTAATGTAATGGAAAATAAAAGGAAATTAACAACGGCTGCCGGTGCACCAGTAGCAAATAATAATAATGTTTTAACCGCAGGGGCTAGAGGTCCAATGCTATTGCAAGATGTTTGGTATTTAGAGAAGCTGGCACATTTTAACAGGGAAGTTATTCCTGAAAGACGCATGCATGCCAAAGGTGCAGGGGCATATGGCACATTTTCGGTTACACATGATATTACAAAGTTTACAAAAGCAAAACTGTTTTCAGAAATAGGCAAAAAAACAGAGGTATTTGTTCGCTTTTCAACAGTTGCAGGCGAACGTGGTGCAGCTGATGCTGAAAGAGATATTCGTGGATTTGCTATAAAGTTTTACACTGAAGAAGGAAATTGGGATTTAGTGGGTAATAACACACCGGTTTTTTTCATTCGTGATCCCCTTAAATTCCCAGATTTAAATCATGCGATTAAACGTGACCCAAGAACCGGAATGAGAAGTGCAAATAATAACTGGGATTTTTGGACAAGTTTACCCGAAGCTTTGCACCAAGTTACCATAACCATGAGTGACAGAGGTATACCTTATTCCTTTAGGCATATGCACGGTTTCGGCAGTCACACCTTCAGTATGATCAATGCAGAAAATAAGCGCGTATGGGTAAAATTCCATTTCCGCACACAACAGGGCATCAAGAATCTAACTGATGAAGAAGCAGAAGCCGTCATCGCTAAAGACAGAGAGAGTCATCAGCGTGACCTTTACGAGGCAATTGAGAGAGGCGACTTTCCGAGATGGACTATGCATATTCAGGTGATGACTGAAGAACAAGCTAAAAATATGCCCTATAATCCTTTTGATTTAACTAAGGTCTGGTACACAAAAGACTATCCCCTTATAGAGGTTGGAGTTTTAGAGTTAAACAAAAATCCGGAAAATTTTTTTGCTGAAGTTGAACAAGCCGCTTTTAATCCAGCTAATATTGTTCCGGGAATAGGCTTTTCACCTGATAAAGTTTTGCAGGGAAGACTATTTGCTTACGGTGATGCACAACGCTATAGATTAGGTGTCAATCATCATCTCATACCGGTTAATGCGCCAAGGTGCCCAGTGAATAGCTACCATAGAGATGGTCAGATGAGAGTTAATAACAATGCCGGTGGCACTATAGCTTATGAACCTAATAGTTACGGAGTATGGCAAGAACAACCTGAATATAAGGAACCTCCGCTTGATATCTATGGTCCCGCAGATAACTGGGACTTCAGAGAAGATGATGATGATTATTATACTCAACCAGGTAAATTGTTTAGACTTATGAGTAAAGAACAGCAACAATTATTGTTTGGAAATACCGCCAGGGCTATGGGCGATGCTGCAGTGGAAATTAAACTAAGACATATTTATAATTGTTATCAAGCAGATCCTGAATATGGTAATGGGGTAGCCGCAGCCCTGAATCTTTCAGTAGAAGATGCTTTGAATATGTATGGTAAAAAGGAGTAGTGGTCCCGCCACTACTCCTTTTTTCTCTGCTAAAATAATTAAAGTATTTATATGTCGGCGTATTCCTATAAACCAATAATCCAATATTTCATCATTTAATCCAAATAGTCATTAAGCGCTACTCTAAAAGCTGAGTGTCGTGGATATTTTTTAAATATTAATTTATTACAACCGTTTTCGCCATTTTCACCTCCAGCGACTCTTTTACCTCTCCCAGTGACTCTTCTTCATTCATTCTGTTTATAAATTCATCTGATTTTTGAATAAACACTTTCTGATTCATTGTAGCTCCAATATTTCTCTACATTAGTCGTGCTCATGTTCTTCCGGTAAGGATGCCATTTTATAATTATTGTTCTCAATTTTATAAAAACCACTTTTCTAGTGAAAAATGTTAAAATAAAAGTTTACGGTTATCAAATAAACATCATACGTCATTAATCTGTAAATCTGTTGAAATAACTTAAAATAAATCATAAAATTATACGATAAGAATAATATTTAAGGAGGATTCTTCAATGGCAGTAAAATGGACCCCTGACTTATCGGTAGGTGTCAGCCAAATTGATGAACAGCACAAATTATGGTTTGAAAAAGCCAACGAACTGTTTGAAGCCGGAAAGGAACAAAGAGCAAAAGACTATATAAAAACACTGCTTGATTTCTTAGATGAATATACAAAACAACACTTTAGAGATGAAGAAGCCTATATGAAAGAAATCCGCTACCCTGAGCTTGATGCTCAAACAAAAGCACATGCAAGCTTTGTCAATGATTTAACAAAATTGAAAAACGATTATAACAATGCCGGCGGTAATATTCTCGTAATACTTAATGCCAATAAAATGGTTATAAATTGGCTTACGAACCACATAAGAAATATGGACAAGAAAATAGGCGATTATGTGAAAACTCTTAATAAATAACATAAATACGTGAAATAGGTGTGTCGCAAAATGTTTATTAAAAAAAAGGAGTGAATATTCTTTAGGTAAATGGAATAATTCCCTTTTAATTATCAATACTTATATTGCAGCATAAATCGGGCAACGCTGAGGAGCGACCCAAACGCTTGCTGCGACTTATACAATGAACGGTGAACTTAATTGTTCGCCGTTTTTCCGTTTATCGGTAATTCCTGAGCGGGATAAACCTCGGGAGTTTAATTAGTGCCCTCATCACAGCCTTAAGCCACGAATCTATCTGCAAAAAATCATTATCTAACTGTGCCATTTCCTTCGATATCAAATATTTCAAATACGCTCATTATTCTTCATTTTAGTACTATATTTTAATCATACGCTAAATCGAATATCAATAAAAAATTGAAATTAACATAATACTGGATTAAACAAAATGCCAATCATCTAGTTAACCCTGCTTTCCACTTTTTTGACCCTAACCTTTCCGGTTGCATCTTTTCCGGTGATTCGTATTAAATATTCATCTGTTTCAGACACGGTTACAGTGAATACACCGGACTTCAAGTCGTTACCCGTATAGGGTTCACTGCCTTTTTTACCGCTGACTGCAAGAGCGATTTCTCCGCCTTCTCGGTCAACTTCAATCTGCAACACATCCCCTCTGTTAAGAGATAATTCACACTTGTTTCTTGCGCTCCACTCCTTGAAATCCATTGTAAATCCTGTTCCATTTGGACTCTCAAGAATCACAATGCTACCCTTTATTGCTGTACAAGACGAGACTGCCACAACGATTGCAATTAATAATGGTAGAAAAATAATTGGGCTCATCTTTTGTTTCCTCCTTGTTTTTCCGTTTTGGTCCCGAAAAAGCATGATATGACCTCCTCTACAAATCTCTCTCGCTCATTAATCCACGGACTGTGTCCGGAATGCTCAAACCATACAATCCTTTTGACAGGCGCGTTAAGCACGCGCTCATATTCCTCAACCAGGACCGTAGGTGCATTGACATCATGCCGCCCCAGGAAGAAGTAGACTGGAACATTAAGCTTGCTGTAATCCGTTCTCAAGTCTATGTCATAAAGCTGCTGGTAAACATGACCGAATGTATTAATAATGCCACGGACGTAGTTGATTTTATCAAGCAACCCATATTCAGATGAACCGATGTCCCGAAAGGTGTTGTAGCCTGGATTCTGAATGCGGGGGTTGCGCGCCATATAGTTACTTAAATAATTGATGTATGCCGCACTTTTCCATGTGACATCCTTACCATAATAGGGTGGCTCGCCGTTTTCCGTTAGCTTTTCAACAAGAGCGGTGTCACCGTTATTTTTAGCAATTTCCATTGCCTTCCTGTAATCCATTCGTTCGGTTTCTGCAAAATCCACCATCTGTCCAGTTCCGATAAAAGCATGATAGGATTCCGGGTACCGGTGAACCAAAAAAATCCCTAAGGCACTGCCCCAAGATTCACCGATCAAATAGATTTTTTCCTGGGCGAAGCGTTCCTTCAGATACTCCGTCAGAGCGTGACCATCTTGAATATAGGTTTGTACGGTTATGTTTTTCGCTTTTTCTGCATAATAGGACTTCCCGGAGCCAGGCTGATCCCAATTGACAACGACAAAATGCTTCTCCAACTCCGCCAGCTCATGCCGCACTGCTGCCATCTGCGTACCACCGGGGCCTCCAGCCAAAAAGAGCAGGACAGGTGCGGTTTTATCCCAACCTCTCAGGCTGATCCACTGCTTCCTGCCGTTCAATTCCAGTTCTCTAAGCTCTGCAATACTGTTTGCAGGTGTGTTTCCGTTTTCGTCAACGATTGATGGGGTGGAAGCAGTGAGTTGTGAAAGGGTAAGCAACCCTGCGTTCAAAACAATCGTTATGGCCAAGAATAGCGCCGTTTTTTTTAACCGAATAAGCTGTTTTGGATTCGTATTTTTCCTTAGACAGGCAATGGCAAGATAAGCCACCAGGAACAAACCCCTCCCTAAAGCAACGACCGCCATAACGGTCAAAATGAAAAAGGCAATTGTTTGAACCATAATAATACCTCCATTATTATTTGATGTATACGCTTTCAAGGGCATTACCCAGCAGAGGAATATCGGTGATACGGCTATCCTTAAGGAATAGCCTGTTTCCCTCTATCAGGCGTTTAATAACGCTTATTTTGTCCGTTTGTTTTAGCGGTTCTCGGAAAACAAGTACACCACCGGGTTTCAGGGACTTAGCCAACGCAGGTATTACTCCTTTCAAATCACTGTCGGAAATGTCGTGTAAAACAAAGTGACAGTATGCTACATCAAAGCTTTCATCTATTAACACCGGAAATGCCCATTGCTGAAAAGTAATGTTCCCAAAGCTACGCAGAGTTTTGCGGCAGACATTCAGCCATCTCTCGGAAATATCCAGACAAGTCAAATGCCCCTGGGGCAGTTTTTTTGCAACGAAATACGCAACCGTTCCCATGCCACACCCGAAATCAAGCACCCGCTCCCCGCCGTCAATAGGCAGACGGTCCGCAAAGGTTTTGTACACAAACTTGCCGAAAAAGAGAAAGGAAAACCTTGTCAAGAATATCTCTAAACCAGTCGGTTCATACTTCATTTCTACCACCTCACAATAAAAAATCAGATGTATTCGGGCTCATTACCATCATAGCAATCGAACCTGTCCTACATCTGATATGAATCTTAAATCTACCTTAAATCATGGGAATCGTAATCCGAAAGGTGCTGCCCTTGTCCCCGGTGAGGCATAATGTCAAATCCCCTCCATGGGCTCGGGCAATTCTTTTCGCTATGGAAAGACCCAATCCGCTGCCGCCGGTTTTGGAGTTGCGGGAATCATCCACCCGGACAAAGGGCTTGAATATGTGGTCCACAAGATGGGCCGGAATTCCGGTCCCATTGTCGCTGAAATCAATTACCACCTGATGATTTTGTGTCGTCAGGCTTACGGTAACCAGTGTTCCGGGCGGATTATATCGCACCGCATTATCTGCAAGATTTTGCATGATCCGGCCAAACCGATCCGTGTCAAGCAGCACAAAGACACTTTCTTCCAAAATATCAAATTCATATTCGAACCCTGCCCGTTCCAGCTGGGATACAAGCTCACCGCATATTTGCCGAATGTATTCGCAGATATCTGTTCTTACCGGCTTTAATGAAAATTCCGGGCTGTCCGGCTGGGAAAGCTCAAACAACTCGGTAAGCAGCCGATTGGCTCTTTTGCTGTTATTGAGAATAACCTCAAGGTATTCATCCCGCTCTTGCCCGGTCAGCTCTGATTTCTTCATAAGCAACTCCGCATAGCCTTGTATGCTGGACATGGGATTTTTCAGGTCATGGGAGATGTCGAGAATCAACCGCCTTCTATCCTCTTCCGACTTTTTGCGCAGGGAAATTTCATGTTCAATCCGGGCAGCCATGTCGTTAAAGGTATTCTGAAGCTCGGCAAACTCATTTTTTAGCCGTAAATCCACCCTGGCAGAATAATCGCCTTCCCTTAATAACCTTGTGCCGTCACAGAGCTTTCGCAAAGGCACGGTAATACCGGCCGCCGTGACTCTTGAATAAATAAAGGCGAAAAGTAGGATTATCAGAAGATAACTCAGTGCCGCGAAAGCAATCACTCCACCTGCCCGTATGAAATCGCCGGCAGGAGCTGCTTTATTATACACCAAGGAAAAATCCAGCCGGATGGAGGTGGGGAATGTAACAATCAGCCAAAACTCCCCTTGGGGTTGATAGAGAATATCGTAATGATAGGGCTTGCTCTTGCTTTCCGTTAAAAGTTTTGTAAATTCCTCAGCACTTAGCTGATCTTTTCCGATGGTATCAAGGCCCCGCGAATAAACAACACGATATTCTTTGTCCACTACCTGTACTCCACCGCCGTTTTCCACGACAGGGGATACATCTATTTCCCTGTAATCCTCTTTAATAATTGTGCTTGCAGGATACCTGTTTTTTATCAGTGAATCTGAAATCAATCCGCTGGCAAAGGACAGCAGCACAAACGCGAGTACCGTAGCCAGTATTGTCAGCAAGAATATTACCAGGAAATTTCCAAGGAATTGATTGGACAGTTTTCTTTTCATGGCTTTTCACCGGTATAATGAAGCTTGTAGCCGATGCCACGAATGGTTTTAAGATACTTTGGTTTTTGCGGGTCGTCCTCGATCTGACTTCTGATACGGCTGATATGTACCATCACGGTGTTGTCATCAAAATAGTATTCCTCACCCCATACCGCGTAATAAAGCTGCCGCTTGGTAAAAACCTTCTCCGGGTGTTCCATAAAGTAAAGAAGCAGCTTGTAATCTTTGGCGCCAAGTTCAAGTGGCTCTCCGTTTTTATAAGCGCA
Organism: Clostridia bacterium; assembly: GCA_012838175.1. Classification (GTDB taxonomy): domain Bacteria; phylum Bacillota; class Dehalobacteriia; order Dehalobacteriales; family Dehalobacteriaceae; genus DUPU01. The sequence goes on along the minus strand of DUPU01000038.1, from coordinate 7,614 downwards.
GCATTTTTCTTTGTCTATGGACAAATTTCCGTATCTAATGTTTACGCAGTTTTGTTTTTTCGGTGCCAGATACTCATTATTCCGTCTCAGTTGTGCGCCTACGCGAGCCACCAACTCGGCAACGGAAAAGGGCTTGGCTAAATAATCGTCCGCACCCAGTCCGAGTCCCAGCACCTTATCCATGTCGTCCGCCCTCGCCGTGAGGAAGATGACGGGGATAGTACTGTGTTCCCGTATTTTGCGGAGAAGGTTAAATCCGTCCATCACCGGCATCATCACATCAAGGATTGCCAGATGGACATCCTGTGTCGATAGAATATTCCATGCTTCTTTGCCGTTTTGCGCCGTCAAGACGGTATATCCGTTTTCCTCCAGACTGATTTTGATTAAATTTCGGATATCGTTCTCATCATCTGCGATTAGTATATTCATATGTTTTTTTAGCACCTTTCGCCAATAATTTCCCGAAGTAGATTCTTCGGTGATAAACCCGGTTCCCATAAATCCTGTAATAAATACGGGGGTATGGAATCAGCTCTATTGATTCAGCCGTCAATGTTTTGCTGGTTTTTCTTCATCAGTCAGCATGACTTTTATCGCCTCTACACTCCGGTAATGTTTAATTATTTTTCGGCAAACCCCGGTAATTTCCTTTCCGATACAGGCCATTGTACAAAACTTTTTGATGGATGGTCGCCAATCTGCACCGTCTTTTGCCCTCAAAAAAAGCCTCCCATTAAGAAAATTTTCTTTCTCAACAGGCGACCATTTTAATATAAACTTATTAGTTTCAGGTTACTGACGAACCCCATGAATTTTTGTATTCATGGGGTTGGTTTTTCCCAATTCTATCTGAACGCTAGGATCGATTCATTATTTCTGCTTAGTTTAAACAGTGATAAAAGCAAAGGAGATAAGCGTCCATGTAGCACCAGGGCTATCTTTTTCATATTCTGTACTGCTGCTGTAAGCAGGCATTGTTCGCTGACTCTTTTAAGACCGCGCATTCGACAGTAACGTAACCCATGTAATTCTTTCGAATCGGCAAAGCTACGTTCTATGGTTTCTTTTCTTCTTGCGTAAATTTTTTTACCTTCATCCGTTCTAAGGAATTCTCTCATTGTGTCCCTATAGTCTTCCCAGACGTGCCTTCTTAATGTTTTAAATTTCTGTTTTTCGGTAAGGCATTCTGTTCGCCGGGGACAGTTTAAGCATCTTTCTTCTTTAGCCCGATATTCTCTGTAGCCGTTTCGGTCCGTTGTACGATATTCAAGGTAGCATCTCTCAGGACAGATATACACATCCCACTCTTTTATATACTGGAATTTATGTTTGCTGTATTTTCCTTTAGCATGACAGCCTCGTCTGTAAGCTATTGCGCCCATGATGCCCATTTGGGCCAGTTCTCTGCAAATATTGTTAGTATTATATCCCGCATCCAACCCGACAGCCTTTACTTCAAATCCGAATTTTTCTATCTGAATTTTTAATCTATCTATATATGGATCTACATCATTGACATTACCTGGTGTAACATAGACATCTGTAATTATGTTGGCTTTGCCATCTACTGTCCTATGGTCAAGATAGTAAAATCCTTTGGGTTTTCTATCCCTATGCATAAATCCGCTTTCGGGATCCGTTGTGCTAACTTTAATATTTTTTGTTGGCGGAGTATTGTTGTCATCGTCTTTATCTTTGAGAGGTTTTTTCTTGTGGTTTTCTCTGTCTAATGCAACAGCTTTGTCCAGCTCTGCTACATATGCTTTGGTGCTCCGGGTTATTTCTTGATTGGTAAATTTATTTTTGTTGGCGTTAGCTTTAAGGTGTGTGCTGTCTGAGTAAAGTACTTTGCCGTCTACAAGATTATGGCGAATTGCCTGCTTAACGATTTCATCAAATATTTGCTGCGGAATATCTGTTTTTTTAAATCTCCTGCGCCGGTTCTGCCAGATTACACTAGCATCCGGTATTTTGTCTTCTAAGCCGTATCCTAAAAACCATCGGTAGGCCATATTTACTTTGACTTCTTCAACTAATCTGCGTTCACTACGGATTCCATAAAGATAGCCGATAAACAACATTTTGAATAAGATTACAGGTTCGATTGCCGGTCTACCGTTATTCTCGCAATAGTATGGTTTACACATTTTATTGATGAAAGAAAAATCTATGTATTTGTATATTTTTCTAAGCAAATGGTCTTCGGGAACTAAATTCTCAAGTATTACCGTCTCCATTTTCGATTGTCTGTTTGAGCCTTCTATAAACACTCTAAACCCTCATTTCATGCGGATTCCGTTATTTTAATTATACCATTTTTCCCCCCTAAATGTAAAAAAACTGCTGACAATTTTGACTTTGTCAGCAGTCTGAAACTTATTAGTTTGCTTCTATTTCTTACTCCGATTAAAACAATACTGCCGTCTCAACTTTGCTCAAGTTGATGGAATTGATGTCTGTGGGCTATTTTTCCACATGGCTCAAGTTAAAGAGAATTACTAATATGCAGGGGTTAGTTAGTATTTTATAAATTTATTCCCCGGAACTCCGCAAATACTGCATTTTTCCGGAAGAGATTTTTCAATATTTCCGCATACCGGGCAGAGATAATAGAATACTTCTTCTGTTTGGTCAAGGTTCTCTAATGCTTCCTTATAAAGCTTGGCATGAACCTCCTCCGCTTTCATGGCAAAAGTAAAGGCCATGAGTGCAGCTTTGTTTCCTGCAGCTTCCGCCTCTTTTACAAATGGAGGATACATCTCTTTATACTCATAAGTTTCACCGGCTATACCATCTTTCAGGTTGTCCTCAGTTGAACCGATTTTTCCTGCAACTTCAAATAGCTTTAAGGCATGTAATGTTTCAGCATCAGCTGCAGCCCTGAACAATTTAGCAGCATTAAACTGCCCTTCTTTTTCAGCTTGTTTTGCATAAGCTAAATACTTTCTGTTTGCCTGTGCTTCTCCGGCAAACGCCTCCATCAGGTTATTAAGGGTTTTGTTTTCTTTCATTGGCTTGTCCTCCTCATTTTTATTTAAAATTTTTATTAGCTTTTCAACTGGTTCTCTAGGTAGGCCTTCTGGGTTTTCATCAAGTAGTGACTGTAACAAATCCTTAGTGTTTTGGCTTTGGGGAAGCATATAACCTGCTTCACGAATGATATCTTCCGCCATGATACGGTTGGATTTTTCAATGGCTTTCGCTAATTTCCCTGACAAACCGGCAGCTATGTTTTCCTGTTTAGATTTGCTGCGCAAAAGCATATTCAACGCACTAACAACTGATTCGGTTTTCGGCTGCTGAGGCGGATACTCAACCGGTACCATGGAAATTGCTCCGGATGGGCAGGCATCGGCACAATCGCCGCAACCTATGCACTTTTCCACATCAATAATGCTGTTCTCGGTGTCTGTCGCTCCGGTAGAACAGACATAGAGACACAAACAGTCTTTGGTACATAAGCGTATATTTCTTACTGCATATTTCTTTGCCATTCCCATTACCTCCCTTCAACCTTTTCAAATTTCCAGTTCGGTACTTTACAGACAGGGCAAACTTCCGGCAGCTTATCTCCTATGTAAACAAATCCGCAAATGGTACAAACATAAACACCGGTATTTTCAAGCATGGCGTCTCCCTCTTTCTGATATCGGCTCAAGAGAGACTTTAATATACGCGTAACCTTCTCACTCCAAGTCAAAGCACGGAGCGCACCCCGATCCTTCGCATCAGATGCTACGGCGTTGGCGTTGGGAAAACCTTCCTCAAGGTCTTTTTCTATAAGATCAAGCAACTGGTTGAAATTCGGATCCTTTGCCGGTGCCGATACTGATTTAAAATAGTCAGCCAATTCCATAAACAGAGCTGCTTCTTCCGGTTTATACTGTTTTTCACATCCTCGGGCCAGATTTGTACAAAGTGCACTGATCTCCAGAGGGGACAATTGCTGCATATCCGCCGATGCATCAATTACCGGTTTCGGCTTTTCTTCACGAACTGAAGTAGATTCACCCTGTTTCTCAAATTCTGATTTTTCCGCCCCACAAAGCGGGCAAACCCAATCATCCGGCAGATCTCCCCACATTGTACCCGGTGCAATGCCTGCTTCCGGCATTCCATTTGCTTCGTCATAGACAAATCCGCAAACAGAACATACGTAATTAGCCATTACATAACCTCCCTTATTCAATATTTTATATTAGAAAGGTATCTTGATCAGAGACCTTTAAAATATTATTTTTTATCATCAATCATAAATTTGCGCTAAACTTCGTGGATCAAAGAATCTATATTATCAATAGAAATTACCCTAACCAAACCTGTTTCTACTAAAATTCCCAAAGTATTATATATGGTTTCATTTTTATTTATAGTATAAACACTATATTTAGTATATCATATATTTTGTAAAAGTAAGACGAGTATTTAATACTTAATGGAATAAAAATCTCGTTAATTCTACACCTTAATTAAAATCGGCTTTTCAGACCGGCCTCGGAAATGGAAAATTCCATTGCAAACACTCCTAAAAATAATACCCTTTAAGTTATATCCACACTTGAAAAGGCCTATTTAAGTATAAATAACACTCAAATAGGCCTAAACATTTCACTATTTTCATTGTATCCCAAATAAAAATCACTAATACAACAAAATATTAAATATTAATACCGCACATCTTCTATACTTTTCGTACGAACTACAACATTTTCGTTCAAGATGATAATAAAAAACTATGCATCTTTTACAATATTATCATCAATAAACTGGAAGAACTCATTTATTTGTTTCTCCTCTTGATCATTAGATTTAAGTAGAAAGGGTCCAAAAATTACTATTAACAATGTAAAAGCCGGTACGACGATTCCGGTATAAGGGAGCGCAAGCTCGTAGGTGTTCCTAGCTCGCATTTCAGGAAGAATTTCTGCTTCTATCCGATCAAGTTCCTGGATCGCATATTGCAACTCATCTTCTGTGCGGAGCGGACCAACATACTCCCACATGGTATCCTTTACTGCCTGTTTGATTTGACGCGGATGCATAGCTTTAGCTGTTTCGCTGACATAAGATGCAAACACCTGTGCTTTTCTTTCGTTGATCCATTTTTCTGTCAGTTCGTTCAAAACAATTGGTGCCGTCTCTCTGGCTTCCCAAGCAGCATACCTGCCTGCAGATGCCCCTGAAACGATACAGAAGGGCATGGAAATACCCGTTGCAGCTTCTCCCGCCGCATATAACCCATCTAAACTAGTTTTGAAATATTCATCTGTCCAAATACCGCCTGCCTGTTTTTCTGCCGCAGGACCGATATGAAGCATCTTATTCTTCCAGTCAAAACTGCGCATTTCATTCATAGCTGTAATGCCGTCATTCTCGTAGAACCACCGTTCTTCCGGCACATGACGGAAATCCATTAAGCAAGCACCTTCATCACCTCGGCCTTCCCGAACCTCCATAGAAACAGCTCGCCAAAAATAATGATCTAACTCGGTTAACGGTTTTCCATAGCGAACATCCATCACATCATTAGGATCCAGTGTAGCATTTGGCCCCAGCCAACCATTTTCCTTAGCATACTTTTCAAAGAATGATTCACCTAAAGCATTTCTAAGAATGCCGGAAACCCTTCCATAAGAAAAAGGTATCCACCACTGGGGCAAGCCTTTTTCGTAAATTGTCCAGTTGCAAAAAGCTACTAATTCCATTTCCCATAATTCTGCACCTGCTCGGTAGGCCATAGCATAACCATCACCGGTAATCCGGGTTGGAGAATATGTTCGCTTATAGCATTGAGCGGAACCACCGGTTGCAATAATTGTTGTTTTTGCTGTAATAACAACAAATCTGCCGCTCGCCATTTCAAATCCGAGTGCACCAATAATGGTGTCATCTTGTCGAATTAAATCAACCAGAACCGTCTTAATCATTGTACGGCCACCGATTTTCTTAAAATAGTCAACCATAGGCATAATAATTGGTACACCCATAGAAACCGGTCTGCCTATAAAATGCTGAGAATATGGATCTTTAACACCAAAATCACGTAGTTCTTCTTGGCGGAATTTATAATCCACAGCCACCGTCATCAGTATACGCTGATTGTCAATATAGGGGTAACCCCAACCAATAGAAACACCTTCCGTAACCATCTTTTGAAATATTTCCTCTATGGTGCCATTAAAATAATCAGCATATTTTTTTCCTTCTCCCGCTCCATGATAGGGTAGGTGTTTCGGTATAATCTCCAACCCTAGACCACCTGCATAAATAGAACTTGAAGCACGTCCCAGCACACTTTTGTCCACCAGGAGCACATCCTGACCTGCGCGTTTAGCTTCAATAGCTGCTCTTAATCCTGCCATTCCACTGCCAATTACCAAAACATCAACATCAACCCGCTTGCTCTCCCAATTCATCATTAAAATCACCTCTTTTAATCTACTGACGTTCTAAGAACCGTCAACTACATAATTTGCTAAAGCTGCCTTGAGTGAATTGAATAAATAAATCTGCGACCCTCCTTTCACCGGTAGTAAAAACAAGTGAAGCTTTCTTTTTTAAGTACTTTTATGGAAACTTACACTTACTTCTCCTATGCCAACCATAGAAGTTTTTTTGCACGGGAAGGATTATTATGCTATTTATTGAATTTATTACCATATATTGAGTAAAGGGGATGAGATAATGATTTCTGTAACTCCGGATTTTCTTACAATTGGAAGAGCAGCCATGTTACTAGCAATGTCAAGAACCAGCGAAGAAGAAACAGAAATCAAAAAATTGCTACACCTATGTGGTATGAAGTATTGTGTAACTGAAGTAAAAGGGGTTGATCAGGATTTCAAGAATAAGTTCACACGTAATTTATTGGGAGCGGCACTTTCAAATGGAATTATTGAAAAAGAACCTCCTTCAATGCATGCCCTTTTACATGCGTCCTTAGAAGCTAGGAGAAATTTATTTCCAGATGAACCGGTAATAACCAGTTCAGCAATGAAAGTATCAATTGTAAGAAATGAAGAATGGATTTGCGTTGCATTATTCGGTGATTGTGGTATGCATCCAATAACATGTCACGACAGAGCAGGTTTAGGCATGTCACATCTATAATCATTGTTAATCTTAGTAGAACTCATAATTCTGTCTTATAAAAAAATGAACCCTCATCAAAATATATAGATGAAGGCTCACTCTTTAACACATTAACACTCGAGCTCTCGCTCTCGCCTTTTATATAATATATATATAATATTTTTCCCAAATATACCTGTTTTTTGCATAAGCTTTTTAACGACAATTGCAAGTAATTTTTCCATAGTATGGCAACTCCATTTTCATAGGGTCGATTACCTTACAAATTACTTCCAACTTTGGTGTATCTTCCATGCGCGATATTAATAGCCAAACTTTAATGGTATATGAGAAAACCACGGGGCCTGAAAATCCCGTGGTTCCTTTGTTTTCTGGTGGGCACAGTTGGGTTCGAACCAACGACCTCTTGAATGTGAGTCAAGCGATCTCCCGCTGATCTATGCGCCCAAAATCTTTTAATTTTATTGGTGGACGTGAAGGGACTCGAACCCTCGGCCTTCTGAATGCGAGCCAGATGCT
>DUPU01000005.1 GCA_012838175.1 Clostridia bacterium | reverse complement strand
CCTCTCCCCCTCCTCCTGCCCCGCCGATCAGACATTTGTCGGAGAAAATCAAGGCTGCATAAAGCATGAGGGAAAAGCTTTTCTGGGGGTCCAAATCTGACGGCTGCACCAGAATACCCCCATTAATATTAAAGTAGGGACATTGATGCACCAATTTAACAAAATCAATATAATCTTTAAAAAGGGCGGCCCTTTTTAGCCCGTTATAATCAGAGACTTTTGGAGCGCCGTATCCGGGAGCATACTCCCGGCATTTTCCTCCCAAAACCATATCATATTTAGGATTCCTTCCATACAATTTAAAACTCCGGGGAGCTTTATGCACCCAGTGCATTAATTGGTCCTCTTTAAAAAAAGCTATTTCCCCGGACACCTTAATCCCGTTCTTTTTGACTAAATCCAATATTTCCTGGTGACACAATCTGATGCCTGTTGTTTTTAAAACCGCCATGGAACCTTGATGGATTCTGTCCAAATCAGCAAACAAAATAGTCCTCCCCAAAATTTTTAAATATTTATTTTAAATAAATTTTTTAAAAAACAGCCATAGTCCTCAATAACACTTTTGAAAACAAGTAGTTGATTGAAAACTATGGCTCAAAAAGAGGTTAAAAGGAGATTATATGGATATTCTCAGCCCTTTTGGCGTGGCCAAACGCTGGATGATACCTATCAGATAATCAGCCATGAGCGCCAAAACGGCGGTAGGAATGGCTCCGGCCAAGAGTAATGAACTGTCAACCATCATGATTCCCTGCTGGATTAAATCCCCTAAGCCTCCTCCACCGATAAAGGCAGCCAGTGTGGCCAAAGACACCGCTTGAACGGTAGCAGTTCGTATTCCGGCTAAAATTACCGGAACAGTTAAGGGTATTTCCACCCGAAAAAGTATTTGATAATCTTTCATCCCCATACCTTTTGCTGCTTCAATCATGGCATAGTCAACGCCCTTAATACCCACATAAGTATTAAGCAAAATGGGAAGTACTGCCCTCAAGAATAAGGCAAAAAGTGACGGGGCAAAACCTATTCCCAGCAACGGAATACTGATCCCCAAGATGACTAAGCTTGGTATGGCTTGACCCAGGTTGGCCAAAGCCAATACCGGTTTCTCCATAACAGCAAATCTTGTAGCAATAATACCTAAAGGGATAGCTACCACAATTGAGAGTATTACGGCGGCACCGGTCAATTCCACATGCTGCCTGACTAATTCCCAAAACTGTTGTTGATTATTCAAGATATACTGCATCATTGGCTATCCCTCCTTAACTAAGTTTTTATTTTTTTCTTGAGTATCATCTCTCCAAACTTCCAGTTTATGTTGAAGTTTTACCAATAAAAAGTCCGCCAGGATAGCTAAAATACATAACGGCAAAGCCCCGGCAATAATTTTATCCGTATCAACGGTAAACATGCCTAGAAATATCAAGTCACCCAAACCCCCGGCGCCAATATAGGAGGCAATGGTGGCAATACCAATGGACATAACAGTAATCATCCGCACCCCGGCCATAATTACCGGAAGCCCTAGGGGCAATTCTATTAAGAATAACCTTTCCCTACCGGTCATGCCCATCCCGTTGGCGGCCTCAATAATACTGGGGTCTATTGTTTCAATTCCCGAGACCGTATTCAAAATAATTGCTAACTGTGAATAAAGAATTAAAGCAATAATGGTAGGCTTCATTCCTAAGCCAAAAATCGGAATCATGAATGCGAAAAGAGCAAGACTGGGTATGGTGTAGAGCACACCGGCCACATTTATCACAGGTGCCTTTAAAAACTTCCACCGGGTAAGCAATATGCCGATGGGAACACCGATAAGCACGGAAACTATCACCGCTATCACAGATATACTTATGTGTTCCAAGGTAAGATTCAGTACCCGGTCAGGATATTGCATCAGATAATTCATGCTGCTTTATTCACCCCCCGTATTCACCTGAGGTCTCGATCTTAAATGAGGCTCTCCGACTATTTTGTATAAGCAATTATAGGTTAGAATTCCAACCAGCCGTGACTCTCCGTTTGTCACCGCCAGATAGCCGGCGTCATTGCGTACCATTTTTGTCAAAGCTTCTTTTAATGAATTATCTTGAGAAACAATACTGATGGGGGTAACAACTACTTCCGAAACCAAATAATTATCGGGCAAACCTTCTACGTCCTGCCTGTTTACATATCCGCATACTGCTCCTTTATCATTAACGACAACTACACTTCGATAATCCTGAGTAAATAATTCTTTTGCCTGTTTTATACTATCATCCATACGCAGTGTACTAATGGATGTAATCATCGCATCTTTTACCTTGATCAAGCTTAACTGTTTTAATGTATGGTCGGCTCCCACAAAATCCCGGACAAAGTTATTTGCCGGATTTCGTAAGATATTTAAGGGAGTATCGCATTGTATAATCTTTCCTTTATCCATTATGGCAACTCGATCGGCAAATTTAAAAGCTTCATCTATATCATGGGTAACAAATACAATGGTCTTTTTAACCTTTTGCTGTACTTTAATGAATTCATCCTGCATTTGCTCCCGGGTGATGGGATCAAGGGCCCCAAAGGGCTCATCCAT
>DUPU01000004.1 GCA_012838175.1 Clostridia bacterium | reverse complement strand
GGCTTCCGGGATCAATTGCAGGATGTATTAAGCTTGATTTACGCGGAGCCGGAATTGGTAAGGAATCAAATTTTGCTTCATGCTGCCCACCAATTTGTGGAAGGTGATGTGCAGCATTGGTGGCATCCTGTTGCCGGAGACAAGGGTGTACGGACCAGGTTCTCCGACGATTTGCTCTGGCTCCCCTTTGTCCTGGGAGAATATATTGAAAAGACAGGAGATGTTGATATTCTAAATGTAAAGGTGCCTTTTTTGGAAGACGCACCTTTAAAAGAAGGAGAACAGGAAAGATACGGCATACCCAGGGTTTCTCAGGAAGAAGCCACTGTTTATGAACACTGCCTCCGGGCTATAGATCGGTCCCTTAAGTTCGGTGCCCATGGATTGCCGCTGATGGGGACAGGCGACTGGAATGACGGCATGAGTTCCGTTGGGAGTAGGGGCAAAGGAGAAAGTGTCTGGTTGGGCTGGTTCCTTTACCGCACATTAATGAAATTTGCGTCTTTTTGTCCCATTATGCAAGATGAAGAGAGGGAGAAAAAATACCGGGAAGCAGCTCAAAAGATTGTGGACAGTATTGAGGCAGAGGCCTGGGATGGCAGTTGGTATCGAAGAGCTTATTTTGATGACGGTAGGCCCTTAGGCTCCTCGGAAAACAGTGAATGTAAAATTGACTCCCTGGCCCAGTCCTGGGCGGTAATTTCCGGGGCCGGGCGCAAGGACCGGATTTCTGAAGCCATGACTTCCTTGGAAAACTATTTGATTAAGGAAGAAGAAGGTCTAATTCTTCTCTTAACTCCTCCTTTTGATGAAGGAGACCTTAATCCTGGATATATCAAAAGCTATGTTCCGGGAGTGAGAGAAAACGGCGGCCAGTATACCCATGCCGCGGTGTGGGTGATTGCCGCTTATGCCAAATTAGGCATGGGAGATAAGGCTTGGGCTTTGTACCACATGATTAATCCCATCAATCACAGCAGGACATCTATTGAAACAGCCACTTACAAGGTGGAGCCTTATGTCATGGCGGCAGATGTATATGCTGTTCCACCCCATGTAGGGAGAGGGGGCTGGACCTGGTATACCGGGGCGGCTTCCTGGATGTATAAGACCGGGTTGGAAGAGATTTTGGGTTTTAAAAAACAAGGGAATCAATTGATGCTGGAGCCATGTATTCCCAAGGAATGGACGGAATATATAATAAATTACCGGTATGGAGAAACTCTATATAAAATTCATGTAAAAAATCCTTTAAGCTTGAATCAGGGTGTAAAAACAGTGTTGGAGGACGGAAAGGAGGTGCCTGACCGGGTAATCATGTTGAATGATGACGGCAGGGAGCATCGAATTGAAGTAATTATGGGATAGAAATTGTAAAATCATCGTCCGGACAATAGGATAACAGGGTAGCCACCGGTAATGTTTAAACTAATTTAAAAATGCGCAAACCGGGGGAATGTGGTATAATAGGCGGGAAACAATAGTTCTCGCCTTTGTTTATTTTGTTAAATTTTGTTATACGGGAAAAATTTTATTGGATTATTAATTAGAAATTATATACCCCAGAGAATTTTGTTTTGTCCCCATCCCTTGGGGTTGATATCTGCATAAAAAACTCCCCAATGTTTTCCGTTGAGAATGAGTTTTTTTTTGTGTTACACTTGTTGATATAAAATGAAAAAAATCTTGCAAGTTTTTTTGTTTTATTATTGTATTTTATATAGGTAAAGGAGTGGTCTTGTGAACCGCCTGCAAGATGAAGAGCTGGTGGTACTTTGCCTACAGGGAAAAAGAGAAGCTTTTGAGGAACTGGTAAAAAGATACGAACGTCAGATATACAGCTTGGCATATCGTTTGACAAATAATTATCACGATGCCGTTGATTTGACTCAAGAAGTTTTCCTGCATTTGTATCAGGTTTTGGATAAATTTGACGGAGACCGGAAATTTTTCCCTTGGATGTATCGCATTGCTACAAACGTTTGTTATAATGCTTTGAAGAAAAAACCAAAAGAAGCAACATCTTTGGATAATGTAATTGAATTTGTATCAGACCAAGACTCCCAACCTGAAGATAAATATGAAAGCAAAGAGATCAGGGAGACTGTACATAAAGCAATTACGGAGCTACCTGAGAATTTTCGCATACCGATGGTGTTGAGATATTTGGAGGATTTATCATATAAGCAGATTTCCGCAGCCATGGATCTTCCGGTATCCACCATTGAAACCAGATTATATAGGGGAAGAATTATGTTGCAAAAAAAATTAGGCAGGATCCTGGAAAGGAGGGCAAAAAGTGGAGTGTCAAGAGGCTAGGGTTAAAATGTTTTCATACTTGGATCAAGAGCTTTCGGCTACCGAAGAGGAAGCCCTTTTTGACCATTTATCATTGTGTCATGAGTGCAGTTTAGAATTCAGCACCGCAACCGAGACCCATAGTTTACTTAAGGATGCCCTGGTGCCGGCAGAACCCCCCCATGATTTGATGGAACGGATTATGGCCCGAATTCCTATCCCCTGCGAGGAAAAGGAAGAAAACACGGCAGGATTTGGCTTAAGGTTAAAAGAGTTTTTGTTGGATTTAGGAGGGAGATGGAAAAATGCCCTGGGCAGCCGGCAGTTCCGTACGGCAGTGGTAACATTAGGGCTGTTTGCTTTGGTTGTTTATAGCACTGATGTGTTTGATTTGCAGTTGACTCAGAAACCGGATACCAATGTTGCCCATGTAGAACCCAAGGACACGGAAGTTACGGACTCGGAGCCGGCAGATCAGGTTCCTACTCAGGAAAATCCGATAATAGCTCCCCAGCTGCCTGAAGAGAATAATGACCCCAATACTGAAGGGGAAGAATCTCCCGGAGAGGATATTTCCAAGGAGCAGGAGAATAGCCCTGATATTGCTCCTGAGGTGGGTAAGCCTACCAAGGTTGTTCCCGACCGGGATACCAATATTGTGGAGTTGCCCCAAGCCGCTTCTGCTGAAACCAAAGAGGAAACTATTAAAATAGTTCCCTTAATAGAAAATAACAGCCAGCGGATGTCTCATCCGGTGTTGTCTCAGGACGGACGATTTGTCCACTACCTATACGATAATGCCGGGGTGGAAGAAGAATGGGAAATAGAATTGAAGCCCGGTGCTCAGCCTCAAAAAGCCCAGATTAGTTTGGTGTCAGAAGCTGCCGGAAACGGAAAAGCCCAAGGTACGCTTCCCCCATGGTTAAATGAGATGGAGATGATTAAAGACGCCAAGTCCAAGGTTGTGGCCTGGTCACCTGACATGAAACAGATTGCTGTTAATTTAGATGCAGCGGGATCAGAGTATGATGGTTTATGGATTACCCAGCCGGATGGGGCGGCCATGGCTCAAGCTACACAGGAAGGGGGAGGAAATGACCTGGTTTGGTCCCCTAACCGGATGAAAATTGCTTTTACAGACGCCTCGGAAAACCTTTATGTCCTGTATATTAGGGAGAATGTCTTAATCCAAGTATCCGATTCCAGTGAGGGGTTGGTTAATCTGAACCATCTTTTCTGGACTCCTGACGGGCAAGAGCTTATTTTTGAAGGTCAAAACGAAGCAGACGGACAGAAAAGCATATATCGAGTAGCTTTACCATAAATCGTGTCAGGGGACGGTTCTCTGACACGATTATTAGAACGTAAAATGTTGAAAAAGTATTACAGCATGACAGGGGATGGTTCCTTGTCATGCTTTTTGTTGGTTAAATTTATGTTTAAAAGAATTTGTTTTTGTCGATAAAATTTGCTAATATAAATAGGTAATTTATCTATTTATGATTAGATGATGTTGGCAGGAGAAATAATACGGAAAGCGAATTTATGTAAAATATGGTTTAGCGGAGGAGTTTTTCCATGAGTATTGTGAAAAACATTGAGAATCAGATAAAAGAATTGATAGAAAAGGCAGTTTTTAGAGCCAAGGAAACAGGTTTATTGCTTTTTTCCGCCTTGCCCGATTATGTTTTAGAGGTACCGCGGGAAAAAGTGCACGGGGATTTCGCAACTAATATTGCCATGCTCATGGCTAAAGAAGCTAAAATGGCACCCAGAAAAATTGCCGAGATTATTGTCAGTAATTTTGAAAAAGAGGGAACCTGGATTGAAAAGATTGAAATTGCCGGTCCGGGGTTTATTAATTTTTACTTGGATCATTCTTGGGTTTATGAGGTGTTGCCCTTAGTTTTGGAACAGGGAGATGATTATGGCCGGTCTGAATTTGGCGCAGGAAAAAAGGTGCAAGTAGAATTTGTCAGCGCCAATCCCTCAGGGGTTTTACATATGGGAAATGCCCGGGGGGCAGCGTTAGGTGATTCTTTGGCCAGCGTTTTAGATGCGGCGGGTTATGACGTTACCCGGGAATTCTATATTAATGATGCGGGAAATCAAATAGAGAAATTCGCCAAATCCTTGGAAGCCCGTTATCTTCAGTTATTAGGCGATGATGTGCCCTTCCCTGAAGACGGGTATCACGGACAGGATATCATTGATACCATGAAAGCCTTGATTGACCGGCAGGGTGATAAATACAAAGCAATGGATGGGGAATTGCGCCGGGAGTTTTTGGTCAAATATGCCTTGGAGGAGAAAATAACCAACATTCGGAAAACTTTAGAAGATTTCGGAGTTTATTATGATGTATGGTTTAGCGAGCAGACTCTTCATGACAGCGGCGAAGTGGCGGAAGTAATATCTGAATTGAAAAAAGACGGGCATATCTATGAAAAAGAAGGCGCCCTTTGGTTTAATACCACCCAGTTTGGCGATGAAAAGGATGAGGTGGTGGTTCGTTCCAACGGGGTACCAACATATTTTGCCGCAGATATTGCTTATCATAAGAATAAATTTAAACGGGGTTTTGAACAAGTTATCAATATCTGGGGGGCAGACCATCATGGCCATGTCGCCCGAATGAAAGGGGCCATAAAAGCTTTAGGCTATGACCCGGAACAATTGACGGTGATATTAATGCAGTTGGTCCGGTTGTTCCGGGGAGGAGAAATCCTCCGCATGTCAAAACGAACAGGTACTTATGTGACATTAAATGAATTGATGGAGGAAGTCGGACGGGATGCGGCACGTTACTTTTTTGTCATGCGCAGTCCGGACAGCCAAATGGATTTTGATTTGGATTTGGCCAAGTCTCAATCTACAGATAACCCGGTTTTCTATGTGCAATATGCTCATGCCCGGATTTGCAGTATCCTGAGGCAGGCGGAAGAAATGGGTTATTCCCTGCCCAATCTTTCCCAAGATGATTTCCGGATTCTCACCGATCCTTCAGAGATTATGTTAATACGCAAAATAGTCGATCTGCCTGATGAAATTGTGTCAGCGGCGAAAAACTTGGCACCTCACCGCATGACCGGGTTTGCCCATGATTTGGCAAGCTTGTTCCATGTTTTCTATACAAATTGCCGCGTGCTGACTGCTGAACCGGAAATGAGAAATGCACGCCTGCTTTTAACCAAAGCGACCGGAATCTGTATCAAGAATGTTTTGAAACTAATCGGGGTATCCGCACCGGAACGAATGTAAGAAACAAATTTTAAAAGGCGATTGACAGCCTTTTAATAAAAAGGATAAAATAAGTACGGCATTTGGACAGGAAGTACAAGGAGGATATAGTGATGACCAAATTTATCTTCGTCACCGGAGGGGTTGTTTCATCTTTAGGCAAAGGGATCACTGCAGCTTCCTTGGGACGTTTGTTAAAGAACAGAGGATTATCAATTGCCATTCAAAAATTTGATCCCTATATCAACGTGGACCCGGGGACAATGAGTCCGTATCAGCATGGAGAAGTTTTTGTTACCGATGACGGGGCGGAAACAGATCTGGACCTTGGTCATTATGAGCGTTTCGTTGACATTAATTTAAATAAGAACAGCAATGTTACTACCGGTAAGGTATATGATTGTGTGCTTAAAAAAGAAAGAAGAGGAGATTATTTAGGAGGCACCGTCCAGGTTATCCCTCATATTACTAATGAAATCAAAGAACGGATTTTTCAAGTGGCAAAGGAAAGCAATCCGGATGTCGTAATTACCGAGATCGGCGGAACGGTGGGGGATATAGAATCTCTGCCTTTTTTAGAAGCCATTAGACAGATCAAAGGCGATATCGGGCGGGAAAATACCCTTTATGTCCATGTTACTCTGGTGCCTTTTTTAAGAGCAGCCGGAGAAGCAAAAACTAAGCCTACTCAACATAGTGTAAAAGAGCTGAGAAGTATTGGGATTCAGCCGGATATTATTGTCTGCCGCTCGGAAATGCCCATCTCCCGGGAGATGGAAGAAAAGATAGCTCTTTTCTGTGATATCGATAAAGATGCTGTGATTCAGGTTGTGGATGCAGAAAGTATTTATGAGGTTCCCCTGACCTTGAAAGAACAAGGTCTGGATGATATTGTCGTGGAACGATTAGGGTTAAAATGCAGTGAACCTGATTTAAGCGATTGGAAGCGTATTGTGGACAAGATAAAGAATCCCAAATATTGTCTTACCATTGCTTTGGTAGGGAAATACGTGGAGCTTCAGGATGCCTATTTGAGTGTGGGAGAATCCCTGCGCCATGCGGGAATATATCATGAATCCAAAATAAATATTAAATGGGTATATTCCGCTGATCTCACCCCGGAAAATCTTGGGGAATATCTGTGTGGAGTAGATGGAATCCTGGTCCCCGGCGGTTTTGGTGATCGGGGTATTGAAGGGAAGATTTTAGCCGCCCAATATGCCAGGGAGAATAAAATACCTTTTCTGGGAATCTGCTTAGGGATGCAATTGGCGGTAGTGGAGTTCTCCCGTTTTGTGGCAAACCTAGAGGGAGCCAACAGCAGTGAGTTTGATGAAAATACTCCTTATCCGGTCATTGATCTTTTGCCGGAACAGAAAAGGGTTGAACATAAAGGCGGGACCATGCGTTTGGGCGCATATCCCTGCCGGTTGGTGAAGGACAGCAAGGCTTATCAGGCATTTCAGAAAGATCAGGTATGGGAAAGACACAGACACAGGTATGAATTCAACAATGACTATCGGGAGGTTTTGACGGCCAAAGGCATGAAAATATCAGGCACATCACCGGACGGCCGATTGGTGGAGATTGTGGAATTAATTGACCATCCCTGGTTTGTGGGCTGCCAGTTTCATCCGGAGTTTAAATCCCGGCCGGACAGGCCTCATCCCTTGTTTCGAGAGTTCGTAGGGGCTTCTTTAAAGCGAAAGCTAAAATAAATTTTGTTTTTCCAGGCGTGACAGGGGACGGTTCTCTGTCACGCTTAAAGTTTATAACTGTGTGACAGGGGACGGTTCTCTGTCACGAAGGCAATATTGCCAGATAAGGT
>DUPU01000037.1 GCA_012838175.1 Clostridia bacterium | reverse complement strand
TATACCTTTGCAGCATGTAGACCGGCGGATTCTCAAAAGAATGGGCCGAAAGGAAAACAGAGAATTTTTGGAGGACTTAATATTCAGGATAAGAAGAACAGTTCCGGATATAGCTCTTCGGACAACTTTTATGGTGGGCTTTCCCGGAGAAACGGAGGAGGAGTTTCAAACCTTGCTGGACTTTGTCCGGGACCAGAATTTTGACTGGTTAGGGGCTTTTACATATTCTCAAGAAGAAGATACTCCTGCCGCCTTATTACCTGACCAAATTTCCGAGGATGTTAAACAAGACAGATATCATCGTCTCATGGCCTTGCAAAATCGGATTTCCATGGAAAAGCAAAAAAAGTGGATTGGTAAAACTATTTCTGTAATAATAGAAGGAAAATCCTCGAATAATCCCGAATACTTTTTGGGAAGATCCCAGTATCAAGCTCCGGATGTGGATGGGGTTGTGCTGGTAAAATCGGATAATGTTTCTTTAAAAGTCGGTGAAATTGTACAGGTTAAAATTATAGGCTCGGATGTCTATGATCTGATAGGAGAGGTTATATAAAAATGAATCTGGCAAACCGGGTTACTATAGCAAGAATATTCTTAGTACCAATATTCATGATCATCTTGCTGACGCGTATCCCCCAATACGGCGACTTTTTAGCCGCCTTAATTTTTATTATTGCCGCCAGTACCGACGGCTTGGACGGATATATTGCCCGTTCCCGAAAACAGGTGACTAATTTGGGAAAATTGATGGATCCTTTAGCCGATAAATTATTGGTCTCCGCTGCTTTAATCTCCTTAGTAGAACTTGATTTGATCAAAGCGTGGGTTGCCATAGTAATTATCGGAAGGGAATTTGCCGTTTCAGGTTTAAGGTCAATAGCGGCCAGCGAGGGTGTGATTATCCAAGCTTCCAAACTAGGGAAATATAAAACAGTTTCCCAAATTGTTGCCATATCGGTGATTCTATTACACGATTTACCTTTCAATATTCACCAAATTTTACCTTTCAATATTTCTATAATTGGTTCTATTTTGCTCTATATTGCTGTCGGCTTTACCGTTGTTTCCGGTATTGATTATTTTATTAAAGCAAAAAGATTATTACATAAATAGTTTAGTGATCTACTTACCAAAAACGTGCCGCTAAGCACGTTTTTTTGTTTGTATTCCTTTTACCAGCTATTTCATAAGGCTAATTCGTCTATCACATGTTATACTTTTGATATGGATTAGGAGTGTGATTGGAATGAAACAGCATGTAAAAAGTCTGGGATGGACATTAGTCACTGCCGGTCTTTTTTTTGTCCTGCTGCTCGGCATTCAGTTTTTCTTTAAAAATTTTTATGTTGCGGACCGCTTTCAAGAACAATTAGCCCAGATTGATGGTGTGGAAAAAGTTGAGGTAATAGATAACACCATTACACTAAACTTGGGTCTTGTACCGAACATTAAAGAAACCTACGAAAAGATTACCGGCATTATAGATGAAAAGGATTATAACATCGTGATCAATGACTTACCCTCTGAAAAGCTGCAGGAAACTGCGGAAATAAGTGAAATTGCCATACAGGAAGGAATTTTTCGGGGCAACTTTACTGAAATGTCCGACTATATTAGGAATTTTTCAGAGACTCAAGGAATCAAGGGGAAGTTATTTGTGGGCAGTAAAAAAGTATTTCTTCAATTGGAAGAAAAAAACTATTACCTTTATCGAATATTTGATCGGCCCGAAGCTAAAAATCTTGATACTGCCGGATAAGGGGGGGAGCGACTTGAAAAAAGAGATTATAGCAGGTATTTTACTGTCTTTAATTGCCTTTCTCGGGTATTCCGGCTATGACGTGATTCCGATAATAATTATTATCGGAATGGGAACCTTCCTGTACTTTTTGCTGGAAAAGAAAGGAGTCTTAGGTAATCATTCCTTTGGCGTTGCTGTAAACAACAACGATGTTGGATTTGATGAAATTGGCGGTCAGAATCCGGCCAAGCAGGAGATTCAGGAAGCTCTGGAATTTATGAGACAATTGGATAAATTTAAATCTATGGGTATTCGGCCTATTAAAGGAATCCTTTTAACCGGCCCGCCGGGGACAGGCAAAACATTACTGGCTAAAGCTTCTGCTACTTATACCGATTCCGTTTTTATCACTGCTTCCGGGTCGGAATTTATTGAGATGTATGCAGGTGTAGGTGCCCAAAGAGTGCGCAGCTTATTTCAGTCGGCAAAAAAGCAAGCAAAAAAATTAAAAAAGAAAAGTGCGGTAATTTTTATTGATGAAATCGAGGTAATCGGGGGGAAAAGGGGCAGCCATTCCAGCCATTTAGAATATGACCAAACATTAAACCAGCTTTTGGTGGAAATGGATGGGATGAAATCTGATCAAGAACTGCAGATTCTCCTCATGGGAGCTACAAACAGGATTGATTTACTAGATGATGCTTTGCTTCGCCCAGGTCGTTTTGACCGAATCATTAATGTGGATTTGCCGGATGTGGCCGGCAGATTACAGATATTGAAAATTCATGCAGCTAATAAACCCATGGCGGAGGATGTAGATTTATCCGCTATTGCCAAAGAAACTTTTGGTTTTTCCGGTGCTCAATTGGAAAGTCTTTGTAATGAGGCAGCCATTTATGCCATGAGAGAACAGAGTGCTTTGATCAAACCACGGCATTTAAAAGAAGCAATTGATAAAGTGATGATGGGGGAAAAAGCGGAAAAGGCGCCCACCAAAGAAGAAAAGAAAAGAATAGCCTACCATGAGTCAGGCCATGCTTTGATTAGTGAAATCATGGCAGAAAAATCCGTAGCCTACGTCACTATAACTTCCCGAGGAAAAGCGTTAGGATATATGCGCCAAACACCTGCTTCGGATATTTATTTATATACCAAAGAATACCTGGAAAAGCAGATTAATATTGCCCTGGCCGGTGCCATTGCCGAAGAGATTATATTTGGGAGTAAAAGCTCCGGCTCATTGAATGATTTTAAACAAGCAGTAAAGCTTGCCCGGCAAATTATTGAATGCGGCCTGTCCGGTCTTGGCATAATTGATAACGATTCTATTCCCAAACAGTTAATAAGCGATGAAGTGAAAAAGATTATCAAAACCCAGGAAGGATTTACAGAAAACGAACTTAAAAAAAGGATTTCCGTGCTCCATCACATGGCGGAAATACTTTTGGAACACGAATATATCTCCGGGGAACAATTGCATCAAATATTGAAAAAACATCATGATAAAGAAATAAGGGCAACAGCTCATATTTAAGGTATGGGCTGTTTTTTTATTGGTTAAATTATATTGGCAGCGAAAGGATTTTTGTTTGCTCAGAGCGAAAACTAAAGCTAGTATTTGCAGGTGGTGAAAAAGATTGAAAGCAGAAGCTATAATAAACTTATTGATAGAAAAAGGAAAAACTATAGCAGTGGCTGAGTCCTGTACCGGAGGATTATTAAGTGGAACCTTAACCAGTATTCCCGGAAGTTCCAAATGTTTCGGCTATGGTGTTGTTACATATAGTAATCAAGCCAAACATGATTTGCTGGGCATTTCCTGGCAGGTGTTAAATGAATTTGGTGCCGTCAGTTACGAAACTGCTGTGGAAATGGCAAAATCCGTAAAGAAACTGGCCCGTGCCCAAATCGGATTATCAATTACAGGGATAGCAGGGCCGTCAGGTGGAAGTGAGAGAAAGCCGGTTGGTTTAGTCTACATCGGCTTGGCCGGCGAGGAGTTTTGTTCCGCTCATAAGTTTTATTTTACAGGTTCAAGGGAAGAAATAAGAAATTTGTCTGTAGATAAAAGCCTTGATTTAATATTACAATATCTAGCAGAATTATAAGTAAATTTTCCAGCAAACGGTTGACAAATAGAAACTAAATAAATATAATATATTCGAACATATGTTTGTAAAAGGCGGGTGTTATTATGTCGGATAAATTGCGGGCATTGGATCAGGCTCTTAGTCAAATTGAAAGGCAGTTTGGCAAAGGTTCTATTATGCGCTTGGGAGAAGCTTCTACAAAAATAGGCATTGAGGTTATCCCTACCGGTTCTTTAGCTCTTGATCTTGCTTTAGGAGTGGGGGGAGTACCGAGAGGACGGGTGGTTGAAATCTACGGTCCTGAATCATCAGGAAAAACTACCGTGGCACTGCATATTGTTGCAGAAGCCCAAAAAATGGGAGGCACTGCCGCCTTTATTGATGCTGAACATGCCCTTGACCCTCTGTATGCTCAGAATTTAGGTGTTGACCTGGATAATTTATTGGTATCTCAGCCGGACACCGGTGAACAGGCTCTGGAAATAGCAGAAGCCTTGGTTAGAAGCGGCGCCATTGATGTAATTGTTATTGACTCTGTGGCGGCTTTAGTGCCCAGGGCAGAGTTGGAAGGAGATATGGGAGATGCCCATGTGGGACTTCAAGCCAGACTAATGTCTCAGGCCTTGAGAAAGCTGACCGGTTCCATAGGCAAATCCCGAACTACGACCATTTTCATTAATCAGATTAGAGAAAAAGTCGGGGTGATGTACGGAAATCCGGAAACAACTCCCGGCGGAAGAGCATTGAAATTTTATGCTTCTGTGCGTATGGAAGTAAGAAGAACAGAAACCTTAAAACAAGGAACTAATATGATTGGTAATCGGACCAGAGTAAAGATTGTAAAGAACAAAGTAGCACCCCCGTTTAAACAGGCTGATTTTGATATTATGTATGGTTTGGGTATATCCAAGGAAGGCAATCTCTTGGATATAGGTACGGAATTAAGCATAATAAATAAAAGCGGATCCTGGTATTCTTACGGTGATGAAAGAATCGGCCAAGGGAGAGAAAATGCGAAAGAATATTTAAAAACCCACCCCGATATTGCTCAGGAAATCGAAAAGAAAATTCGGGAAAACGCTAAAGAATTGACACTTTTAAGTGTTGGTTCTTCGGGAAGCCTGGATCTATATGAGGAAGAATAGAAGACATAATAATTTAAGTCCCTTAGAACAGGCCCTCAAATTATTAACTGTTCGGCCCCGTTCTAAATGGGAATTGAAGCAACTGCTTTTGGACAGGAAGTATACCAAAGATGAGATTGAACAGGTAATATCCAGTTTAATTAATTGGGGATATTTAGACGATATCAAATTTATTGAGAGCTGGTGTTATTATCGGAAGCATGTATCGCCTAAAAGCAGATGTTTTGTGTTACGGGAACTTAAGGCAAAAGGCGTCTCTTCATCTGATCTGGAATCCTGTTTTAATGATTTTTATTCTGAAGAAGAAGAATTGGATTGCCTCAAACATTTAATGGAAAAAAAACTGACAAAGAAACACCTGATAAGTAGTAAAATAAACGAAAAAGATATGCAAAAAATTTTTTCTGCCTTGTTGCGAAAAGGGTTTAATTACAATCTGATTTTGGATATCTTTTCCCAGCTAGGAACCAAACACCTTGACAATTTCCAGGAAAAATAATAAAATATTTTTGTTAAACAAGGATTAGAATAAGGTGCCTATGCGGGTTTAATATATCTCTTAAAACTGGGGCATTTGCCATGTGCAATAAATAAATTAGAATACATAAGTTAATATGTATGTTTAATTGTGTCCGAACAAAGTTAATCATATTTTCTTTGTCTGGTTTGAGTTCCCGCAAAATACCGTATTATTCTAAAAACCGAGTTTATGACTCGGTTTTTTTATGGTCAGGACTGACAATGACCTAGAAAACTTTCCTTGTAATTGTGAATAGAAAAATAACAAAATAAACTTTAGGAGGTGAAGGAATAAGTTGTGGTTATACTATGTAATTGATATTTTGATTGGAATTGCAATTGGTTTCACCATTGGATATTTTTTAAGAAAAAGTTTAGCTGAGGCTAAAATTAATACTGCTGAGGAAGCAGCTAAAAAAATACTTGAAGAAGCCAACAGAGAAGCAGAAGCAAAGAAACGGGAAGCAATTTTAGAAGCTAAAGAAGAAATACATCGTATGAGATCTGAAGCAGACCGGGAGAATAAGGAGCGGCGTAATGAGCTGGCCCGGTTGGAAAGAAGATTATTGCAAAAGGAAGAAACCCTTGATCGAAAAACGGATTCCATCGAACGGAAAGAGGAATCACTAAGCAAGAAAGAACAAGAAATAGAAAATCGCCTGCATGATATCTCAGAGTTGCATACACAAAAGCTGGCGGAACTGGAGCGTTTATCCGGAATTACCTCGGAACAGGCAAAAGAAATTCTTTTATCTAATGTGGAAGAAGAAATTAGGCATGAAGCGGCTCTCTTGATTAAGGAAATTGAGACCCAGGCTAAAGAAGAGGGAGAAAAGAGAGCAAGAGAAATTATCACTTCGGCCATTCAAAGAGTAGCCGCTGATCACGTGGCTGAAACTACGGTATCTGTAGTTGCCCTGCCAAATGATGAAATGAAGGGGAGAATTATCGGCCGAGAAGGGCGAAATATTCGTACTTTGGAAACCCTGACAGGAATTGATCTTATTATTGACGATACTCCGGAGGCTGTTATTCTGTCCGGATTTGATCCGGTGCGCAGGGAAGTTGCCCGGGTAGCTTTAGAAAAACTGATTCTTGACGGTCGGATTCATCCTGCCCGAATTGAAGAAATGGTGGAAAAATCCCAGAAAGAAGTTGATCAGCGCATTCGGGAAGAAGGAGAACAAGCAACTTTTGAAACAGGAGTGCATGGTTTACACCCGGAATTGATAAAACTTTTAGGTAGGTTAAAATATCGCACTAGTTACGGTCAAAATGTGCTGAAACATTCTATAGAAGTATCCCATTTAGCAGGTATCATGGCGGCAGAATTAGGTGTAGATGTTCAGTTGGCAAAAAGAGCCGGATTGCTCCATGACCTGGGGAAAGCCGTAGATCATGAGGTAGAAGGACCTCATGTGACCATCGGGGCAGATTTGGCAAAGAAATACCGAGAAAGCACCGATGTGGTTCATGCCATTGCAGCCCATCACGGGGATATTGAAACAAAAACAATAGAAGCGGCTTTGGTGCAGGCTGCCGATGCAGTTTCAGCGGCAAGACCCGGTGCAAGAAGGGAAACCTTAGAGTCTTATATCAAGAGGCTGGAGAAATTAGAAGAAATTGCTGATAGCTTTGACGGGGTGGAAAAAGCCTTTGCCATTCAGGCCGGACGGGAAATACGTATTATGGTTAAACCGGACAAAGTAGATGACGTTTATTCAGCTAGGCTTGCCCGGGATATTGTGAAGAGAATCGAAGCAGAACTTGAATATCCTGGCCAAATTAAGGTAGTGGTAATCAGAGAAACTAGAGCCATTGATTATGCAAAATAAGTAATGTAGCTTTGGGGGAACTTTGGTTCCCCCTTTTATCAATCTTGTTACCTATAATGTTTTTCTAATGACAGAATATAACATATATCTGAAAATACATCAAAAGAAGGATTTTGGAGGATTAATGAAGAATGACACTAAGACTTTTGCATAAAGGGTGGTGCTACTTTTGTCTGTAAAATTTAAAAATGGAGATGATATTTCCGACAGTATCGGACTACTCATTTCTATTTTAGTGCGTTATCCTGAAGTGGGGTCGATAAATTTTGACCCTCAAGCCCATGAATTGCGTTTAACCTTTATCCTGGCAACGTATGGAGAGAATGATAAAATTAATGGGATCAAGCAGTTAATTGATGATTCCGTACAAATATACCATCAATGGGAAAGAATTCGTCCCCGGGTTTTTGAGGTGGAATGTGAAAATAGTGAACACTATATCATAGTTAATGTAAAGAGAGATATTGATACTTTGTCTCGAGACGAGATTTCATTTTTAATGGAATTGTTCCATACCCATTTCTCTAACTCTTTAGTTGCGGAGAATAATGAAGATTTTTGGGAAGAAGATTTGCTCATCCAAGAGGAAATGATTGGTCATATGCTGGAAGGCTTAAAAAATATTAAATTGGATAAAAAGTTAATTGCTTATCGGGATGAAGGAAAGGTTTTAGTTTTTAATAAATAGATTTTCCTGGGAGGATAAAATCTTTGAAAGTATTATTTGTAGGAGATATTGTCGGCAAACCAGGCAGAGAAATTCTCAGGCAGCAGTTATGTAAAATTCAAGAAAAATTTAAGATTGATTTTACCGTTGCTAACGGGGAAAATGCAGCGGGTGGGGCGGGTATTAATAAAAAAATATTGGAAGAAATAATTAATTACGGTGTAGATGTTGTCACCATGGGTAACCATGTATGGGATAAAAAAGAGGTTTTAAGTTTCATTGATACCGAACCTCGTTTAATTCGACCGGCTAATTATCCTAAGGGGACCCCAGGCAGAGGGTGGAATATTTTTACCGTTAACAATCAAATAAAGATTGTTGTTATAAATCTCTCCGGTCGTGTTTATTTACCTCCTTTGGATTGTCCTTTTCAAACCATAGAAAGTATTTATGCTCAGGTTAAGGAATTAACTCCTTATATTATTCTGGATTTTCATGCTGAAGCTACATCCGAAAAACAAGCAATGGGATGGTATCTGGACGGAAGATTCAGTGCTGTACTAGGAACTCATACTCATATACAAACGGCAGATGCTCGTGTGCTGACTCGGGGTACGGCATATATTACCGATGTTGGCATGACTGGCCCTAGGGATTCAGTTTTAGGTGTGGATAAGGAGTTAATTATAAAAAAGTTTACCACCCAAATGCCGGTACGTTTTGAAGTCGCCGGAGGAGATATTCAGTTAAATGCTGTAATTATGGAATTTAATGAAAAAGGACGGGCTGTTTCAATTTTTCCTTTACAATTGATACAAGAATCAATATAAATTTTATTAAAAAAATTTTTTCTCCAAAGGATTTTTCCTTAATTAAGCGAATATACATATTTTAAGGAAATGTAATAATATTCGATCAAATTAAGGGGGTTAATTCATGGAAGTGTTAAAAGTATCTGCCAAGTCTAGTCCAAACTCTGTTGCCGGAGCACTGGCCGGGGTTTTAAGAGAACGGGGCGGGGCTGAGATTCAGGCTATTGGCGCCGGCGCATTGAACCAAGCGGTAAAAGCTGTAGCAATTGCCCGCGGTTTTGTAGCTCCCAGCGGGGTGGATTTAATTTGTATCCCGGCATTCACGGATATTATTATCGATGGAGAACAAAGAACGGCAATTAAATTAATAGTGGAACCAAGATAAAAGCTTGTGGCCTGCTTTAACCGGCAGGCTTATTTTATTTTTATCGGAGGCGATATAAAATGATCATTATTGACGGACATTGCGATTCTTTGCTTAAAGTCAATCAGGAATCAAGCTTATATGACTTAGGTGGAAATTCTCATTTAGATATTAAGAGAGCTTTGAACAGGGTAAACTTGCAAATTTTTGCCGCTTATATTGATTCTTCCTTTAAACCATATCAATCTCTTCATAGAGGATTGGCATTAATTGAAGTTTTCCAACAGGAAATAGAGAAATATTCGTCATTGGTTAAACCGGTCCTTACAAAAAAAGATTTATTAACGATTCAGAATAAAGATATCCTTCATGTTTTACTAGCTGTAGAAGGAGGAGAGATTCTTTGCGGGGATATCCTTTTGTTAAATACAATTTTCCGTTTAGGGGTACGGTGTATCGGCCTTACCTGGAATCAGAGGAATGAGATTGCCGACGGCTGCAGTGAATCAGCTACTCAAGGTGGGTTAACGGAATTTGGCATTAAAGTGGTAAAAGAAATGAACAAATTGGGCATGGTAATTGATTTAGCACATATATCCCCTGCCGGTTTCTGGAGTGTACTGGAACATACCCAATCCCCTGTAATGGTTTCCCATGCCAATTGCCATCAATTGTGCCCGCACCGACGGAATTTAGATGATGCCCAGATTAAAGCTTTAAGCCAGAATCATGGTGTATTAGGCATTACCTTTGTGAAAGACTTTTTAGGGGAAGGAGAAGTTGGCATTGAGGATGTGCTGAAGCATATTGATTATGCCGTTACCATCGGGGGAGTGGACTGTGTCGGAATTGGGTCTGACTTTGACGGAACTGATTCATTGCCAAAAGGATTGGAAGATGTGACTAAACTTTATTTAATTGCTGAAGGGCTTGATAAAAGAGGATATACCGGCGAAGATATAGAAAAAATAATGGGAAGAAATTTTTTAAGATTATTTACAACAATACTTCCTGAATAATTATTAATTCAGGATGGGGAAAAGGAGATATTATGTCCGGTTTCGATATGCATATTCATACAACTGCATCTGATGGTACATTAACTGTGAAAGAAATTATAACAGCTGCTATGGAAATAGGCCTGGAAGGGATTGCCATTACCGACCACGATACCATCGATGGGTTAGAAGAAGCGGAACAGCTGGGAAAAAGACTCAAATTCCCGGTCATTCCGGGAATTGAATTAAGTACGGAATCTGATGAAAAAGAAATCCATATTTTAGGTTTTTTTATTGATTATCACCTATCTTGGGTCAAGGACAAACTAGCCGTTCTGCAACAAGCACGAGTGAAAAGAATATTAAAAATGGTTGATAAACTAAAAAAGTTAGGATATGATGTCTATGAAGATGAAATATTTCAATGTGCCGGTGAAAGCTCGGTAGGAAGGCCCCATATTGCTCTGGTTTTACAAAGGAAGGGTTATATTTCATCTGTGCAGGATGCTTTTGAACATCTAATAGGAAAAGGTTGCCCGGCTTATGTTCCCAGGTTTAAATTAACCCCTTGCGAAGCAATATCCTTTATTTGTGATGCAGGAGGGGTCCCGGTCATAGCCCACCCGGGATTATCCCGGTGCGACGAACTTATTTTACCCTTATGTGATTACGGCTTAAAGGGAATTGAGGTATTTCACCCGGATCATAATATGTATGACGAGTTAAGGTATCTGAAAATGGCAAAGGAGAACAAGCTTATTGTAACCGGGGGATCAGACTTTCACGGATTTAAAGGAAGTTTGGACAAAATTTTGGGCAGTAAAAGTGTATCCTCTAAGATTTGGGATGAACTAATCGCCTTGAAGAAGGCTCCAAAGATGATGACACCGGAATAGGCGCTGATCATGATGACTAAAAAATTGCCCCTGAGAATATAATAAATATAAATACACCTTCCTGGGGGAGAAGAAATGTCATCTGATTATCAGATTATGAAAAAACGTATTGAAGAATTAGAGGAAAGAATTGAACACCTGAGGGTGAGCCGCAGGGTTTTGATGAATTTAGTAGAGAAGTTGGAAAAGGAGAAAACGGCTATACTGGCGAAACTGGAAAAAGAAAACCGCAAACTGCAGAGAAATAATGCTTTATACGCCCAAAGTATTTTATTAAAAAACCGTAGAATTATGGAATTGGAAGCTGAGGTGCAAAACAGCCGATCTGATAAGTCATTACCTAATATTTAGCCTTATTGGCATGAAAGGCTTGGCGCAAGCCAAGTTTTTTATTGAGGAGATAATATTTTATGATAAAAGAAATTCTCATTGTGTTTACATTTTTAACGAGAATCCCCTTTAAAATTAGTTTTACCTATGGTGCTGAGGATATGGGAAGAACTTCCCGTTATTTTCCTTTGGTAGGTTTGGTAATCGGTTTTTTTGTTGCTCTGATTGTTTATTTATTTAATTTCATTGATCCTCAGTTAGGGGCTGTTTTAGGAATTCTTACTGGTATCGTTTTAACGGGAGGCCTACATTTAGACGGTTTTATGGATACGGCCGACGGAATTTTTTCTGCCCGCACCCGGGAAGAAATGCTGGAAATTATGAAAGACAGCCGGGTAGGTGCCCATGGTGTCACCGCCTGTGTGATTCTTTTGCTGTTAAAATTTGTTTTATATGGTCTGGCGGTAAAAAATTTTAATATATTTTGGGTATTCATCATGGCTTTTATGTTCTCTCGCTGGGCCATGGCTTATGCCATCCTGTTTTATCCCGGAGCGAGAAATAAAGGATTGGGACATATCTTTATTACTTATAAAAGAAAATCCGACTTTCCCATTGCCTCTGTTTTAACTGTTTTACCGATAATAATCTTTCAGAATTGGGTTACTCTTATTCCCTTGATCTTATCATTTGGTGTAGTTTTTCTGTATCTAAGGTCCATTCAAAAATTATTAGGCGGTCTTACCGGTGATATCTATGGATCTTTAGCAGAAATTTCAGAGGTGATTTTTATTTTAATCTATTTTGTCATCGAGTATTTTGTCTAACTAAACATTATTTCACCTTTTTTGGAGATACTAAGCTAAAAAAGGGAAGTGGATACTGATGTACGATGATTTTCCGTCTCGAGTTCCGTGGAATTGGCAGCCTTATTTAAGTGAAATGTGTTCGGAAGTAAATGTAGACTATGACAAGTTTATTGAAGGATTGGCTGAAAACAAATCTGACCGGGAAATCGCCGATATGTTTAACACGAAAGAACAGACTATTAAATACCTGAGGGAGCATTTTGAAAATTACGGTGTAGGATCAGTAATGGGACAGGATTAAGATAATTGCCGTAGATCATGGGAAAGAGTGACCTCTGAACCTCAATCTACGGTTTTTTTATATACAGGCTTTTTTAAAATTAGAGGGAAGATATTTTTTAACTTTTCTCTTAATGAATAGAATCCTTTATAAAGTTATGCTATAATAGGAAAAACATTTGAGCGGATGTGGAAACAAGAGAGGTGGTTTTCATGGAGGATAAATTTATTAAAGAAGGCTTAACATTTGATGATGTATTGCTAATACCTCAGGAATCAGCTGTATTGCCAAGGGAAGTTGATGTATCGACCCAACTAACCAAGACCATTAAATTAAATATTCCTTTGATGAGTGCAGGGATGGACACTGTAACTGATTCCCGTATGGCTATTGCCATTGCCCGGGAAGGGGGAATTGGTGTGATCCATAAAAACATGTCTATTGAAATACAAGCCCTGGAAGTAGACCGGGTAAAAAGGTCGGAACATGGAGTTATTACCGATCCCATTTATCTCTCTCCGGAACATACTATTAAGGATGCTTTAGCCATCATGGAAAGGTATCATATCTCAGGAGTACCCATTACTGTTAACGGAAAACTGGTGGGTATCCTAACTAACCGGGACTTAAGGTTTGAAAAAGACTTTACCAAGAAAATTTTTATGGTTATGACGAAAGACCGACTAATTACCGCCCCGGTGGGGACTACCTTGGAGGAAGCAAAAGATATTCTCCAGCACTATAAAATAGAAAAATTGCCTATCGTAGATGATGAAGGTTATCTTCGGGGATTGATAACCATAAAAGATATTGAAAAGACCCGTCAGTATCCTAATTCCGCCAAGGATGACAGGGGAAGGCTATTAGTAGCCGCTGCAGTTGGAGTAACCTCAGACACTATGGAAAGGGCAGCATCTTTAGTCAAAGCAGGGGTTGATTTGATAGTAGTAGATACGGCTCACGGACACTCAGTAGGAGTACTTAAAACTGTATCAGCCTTGAAAAAAGCATTTCCCGATAAAGGGATTATTGCCGGGAATGTAGCTACGGGTGAAGCTACCAGAGCTTTAATTAATGCCGGTGCCGATGCTGTAAAAGTGGGGGTAGGTCCTGGATCCATTTGTACCACCAGGGTGATTGCCGGGATTGGAGTACCTCAAATTACTGCCATTTATGACTGTGCCAATGCAGCCAAGGATTATCAAATACCGATTATTGCTGACGGGGGCATCAAATATTCCGGTGATGTAGTGAAAGCAATTGGAGCCGGAGCAGATGTTGTAATGATCGGAAGTTTGTTTGCCGGAACGGAAGAAAGCCCTGGAGATATTGAAATTTACCAGGGAAGAAGTTTTAAGGTGTATCGGGGGATGGGCTCTATTGCTGCCATGAAAGAAGGCAGTAAAGACCGCTACTTCCAGGACGATGTAAATAAACTTGTTCCTGAGGGTATAGAAGGAAGAGTACCTTATAAAGGACCACTGTCAGAAACTGTTTTTCAATTAATCGGGGGTCTGCGCGCCGGTATGGGTTATTGTGGGGCACCAAATATTAAGCATCTAAAAGAGCATGCCAGATTTGTACGCATTACACCTGCAGGTTTGGTGGAAAGTCATCCTCATGATGTTCAAATTACGAAGGAAGCCCCCAACTACCGGATATAACTTAGTATGATCATGCATTATCGCCGTATTCATGATTGTAAATTCAAAAGATTTAATTGAAAAATGATATTTAGGATAAATATTTAGAAAATATAAAATATTCGAAAAAGGAAAAATAATTTTTATAAAAAGAAGGAAAAGTGCAAAAAATAGCGAAATTATACCTTTGAGAGTATAGCTTGAGGAGGATTATCTTGAAAACGCTATTGGAACGAACACGTGAGATTAACAAACTAATTCAAAAATCAGCGGGTTATCCCATTAGTTTTCCTGAAATGGCCGAAGTGTTATGTAAGAATATTGAAGCCAATATTTATATTATAGGCAAAAAGGGAAATGTATTGGGTTATGCTTTTTTGGATAGTTTTGTTTGTCCTATTATGGAAGAAGTTGTCAAAGAGGACGCTCAGTTTCCTACCGATTATAATGAAGATTTGTTACGAACCGCAGAAACCAAAGCTAATATTGATCGACATGGTTTATGCGCCTTTAGTATGGAAAAAGCCTGTGTATTAGAAAATAAATACACCACTGTGGTACCAATTATGGGCGGAGGGGACAGAATTGGTACCTTAATGTTGTCAAAACCCGGAGAGTTTGACAGTGGGGACTTAATTTTAGCGGAATATGGAGCAACGGTAATCGGAATTGAAATTCTCAGGGCCAAAACTGAAAAAATAGAGGAAATTGCCCGGCAGAAAGCTGCCGTAAGTATAGCCTTTGATACTTTATCTTACTCTGAATTGGAAGCGGTAGATCATATTTTTAAAGAATTAGGTGATACCCAAGGCTTACTAGTTGCCAGCAAAATTGCAGATAAAGTAGGGATTACCCGCTCCGTTATTGTTAATGCTTTAAGAAAATTGGAAAGTGCAGGCGTAGTGGAAGTAAGATCACTGGGGATGAAGGGTACTTATATTAGAGTACTTAATGATTATTTGCTTGAAGAATTGGAAAAGATTCAAACATCTCACGGCAGATTCTAACAGCCATAGGGCTGTTTTTTTTTGGTCATTTATATCAAGGTATGATTAACCATTGAAGATAAAAGGTAAATAGGTTAAATTATTAATATGACTTACGGGAAAAGAAGGTGGCTTTCATGCAGTTAAAATATCGTTATGCTGTATTAATAATATTCTTTATTATATTGGGGGTTTCGGCTTATACAGTTTACTCTTCTATGCGTATCCAGCCCTCGGCGGAAAATTCTGAAATTCAACCGGGACAAGAGGATTGGATTCGCACCAAAGGAAGAATTAACATTCTGCTGCTGGGTACCGACCAAGATTTGGAAACAAATTCCCGTACGGATACTATTATTCTTGCCAGTGTAGATACGGTGCAGAAAAAGGTTAGTTTATTATCTATTCCTCGTGATACAAGAGTAAATATTCCAGGATTTGGGGAAAATAAGATTAACGCCGCCAATTTGTTGGGGGGTACGGAACTGGTAAAGGCTACTATTTCTAATTTAATTAAAGTACCTATTGATTATTATATAATTACAAACTTTGAAGGTTTTAAAGATATTGTGGATACCTTAGGCGGTGTAGAAATTGATGTGGAACAAAATATGAGGTATCGTGCATATGACGGTATGATTGATTTAAAAAAGGGAGTGCAACGTTTAGACGGGGAAAAAGCATTGCAATATGTGAGATTTAGACATGATAAATTAGGGGATATAACCCGTACCCAAAGACAGCAAAAATTTTTAACAGCTTTAGCTAAAGAAATGATTCAAGCAAAAACTATACTGAAGCTTCCTGCCCTGATACCAAAGCTTAAAGAGGCTGTTGGTACTGATTTAAGTGTTACTCAAATGATCGGACTGGCCAAGGAACTTGCAAATTATGATTTGAGCACCATAACGGTACAAACATTACCGGGTAACTTTGTGGATCTTAACGGAGCCAGCTATTGGTATGTGGATGAAGCAAAAGCCCATCAGGTAGTGTTGGAGGTTTTTGCCGGCAACTCAACGGATGTTATTGATAACGATATAAAAGTAAATACAGGTTCGCAAACCCGTGACAAGAAGGAAGAGAAAAAAGACCCTTCTCCGGTAAATAATGAGGAAGGAAAAAAGGAAGTTGATTCCCAAACCCCGGAAGTAATTATTATTGATCCCATTCCGCTGGAAGAACAGACAGATGTTACGCCTCCTGCTGAAAAAGAGGAAGAAAATATTGATGAAAACAGTACAGATGACAGTGAGGTTAAAAGTAATGACCATATTAACTCTACCCAGGAAGAGCCTGTAGATTCAACAGATATTGATGGGAAAAACTCTTTATCGGAACAAATTAATAACCCGGATAATCCGCCGGATATCCCGGTAAATAAGGAACAATTATAAGTTTTTGCTTAAATTGAACTATTTATTCATGGCAGGAAGGAAAAGAAGGACCATTGGCGAAGTATTAGAAAATATCAAATATCATGTTAATTCTATTATAATTAAGTGGAGGTATGCCCATGCTGTTTAGACAATGTGCCGGTGGCATCGTCTTTTTTAACGACAAAGTTTTATTGCTGCAAAACGAAAAGAATGAATGGGTATTTCCGAAAGGCGTAATCAGAAACGG
>DUPU01000036.1 GCA_012838175.1 Clostridia bacterium | reverse complement strand
CAAAGTTAAATAATTAATAGTATCCTTAATTAAAACACCATATTGGTCCCAACCCAGTTTATCATAAGCTGTTAAATAATTACGAATAAGAGCAGCATTAATATCCAGAAGTTTTTCCGCATGAGGAAGAGTCCAATCCCGGGCCTCACAAAAACGGAAAAACCCACCACGGCGGTGATCGTAAATTTCTCCCGCCCACATCGCTTGCAAAGTTTTTTTTACCATCATTTCTTCATAACTTCCCGGGTTAGACTCGGTATATAACAATAAATAGTCATGAATTTCCGGATAAGGGAATTTCCATTCCCGGTCGGTGACAATAAACCCACCGTATTCCCGGTCATAGGCATTGGTAATGACTCGGTTAATCTCAGTAATTGACAGGGAGGACTCTGTATTATGTTCTAACTTTCCAGTAACTTTGGTTTGGCCCGGCCTGTTTTTTTTCTTTTTGAAAGAAGGACTTTTTTTCCGTCTTTGGTATTCTTCCAAGACCTCTGTCAAAACATTTTTCATTAGTTCCCCGGACAGAAAATTTTCGCCCTTCATAATTTGCCCGTCACCGGATAAAAAAACCACGCTGGGATAACCGCCAAAATGATAGCGGTCGGCTACATGGGGGAATTGGTCAATATTTACCTTCATGGGAATAAAATTATCCTCCACCATATTAATGACCTGAGGGTCCCGGTATGTTGTATCATCCATTACAGCGCACCAGGCACACCAGTGGGCTGTTAAATACATTAAAATTGGTTTGTTTTCAGCAGCAGCCTTGGCAAAAGTATTCTTACACCACGGAAACCAACGAATGGAATGGGGCATATAATTACCTCCTTCCCCATAATATTTTTAGTCGCCATGGCCGATTTTAAGAGTGGAAAATAGTGGCATGCGGAAAATCCTAATTTATTTCCGTTAATCCTTTTAGCTTTTTAATTGCTGTCCCTTTCTGCTGAATCAGCACCTTAAAAATACCTCCCATGCCTTCCGGATTTAATAACTGCTGAGCGCTGAAAGCTTTTTCCGGTTGTTTTTCCAACAAACCCACAACGCCTAAGTTAAACAAAAAATGCATTTGATTGGTAAAACCTACAGTGGTAAGTCCAAAATCATTTCCCCATTTTTGTAATGCGGTGAAATTTACATGAGCGGTAATATCCTGTTCTCCTAAATTAATATATGGATTCTCTGAAGACTTATGCTTTTTATAGCACATTATTGTACCGTCTTTTCGCACGGGATGATATAAAAGATGTGCCTCATAACCATAATCAATGGTCATGACGAAACCTCGATCCAATGTTTCCCCGATTTCTTTGAGCCAGCTTTGGGCCGCCAAACACACTTCCCCTCTTTGCCCCTCCACAAACTTTATATTGAAAGAATCAAAATACTTTTGAATCTGCATTGTAGACAAAGGACCGGTGCATTCTTTTATTTCCCCATCCTCTTCCTTCACATATATCTCTTTTAATGCTCCTTTTTCACATTCCACCACATGTACAGGAAAGGCATCTACCAACTCATTGGAAAGAACACAACCTTGAAAAGGTTTATCCACATACTCTAAACAATCTATCCAACGCACCCTGTCTCCGAAAACGCCCAATAATTTTTTTTGAGCTTCTTTTAACGCTTTCCCTTTTTCTATGATATAATACTGGGTACGAGAAAAAAGATGGGGATATTTCTTATTAAGGCTATTTAAAATATCATATGCCAAATAACCTTTCCCCGCCCCGTATTCAACCAGTTGAAAAACCGGACCGGATAGATATGCAGCCATTTCCACCAATTGTTCTGTAATCAATTCCCCGAATAGAGAACTGACATGCACACTGGTATAAAAATCACCTTCTTTTCCAATGATAGGACGCCCCGAACTGTAATAACCGTGTACCGGGTGATATAAAACTAATTCCATAAATGCGGCAAAGGTAAGGGGACCTTTATCCTTTATTATTTTTCTTAAAGCTGTATCAGACATTTATAGTTTTAACCTCCTTCTTTTGCATAATCTAAATTATAACCATTATCCCACCCTTTTTAAATTTATTCTTACCAAAAGAATAATTAGAATCAGGCTTTTGCATAATAACTAATAAACTTTATCACACCATCGGGGAATTTTGTTCAAAACAGACCATATTTTAGTATTGCTGCAGAACTTAAGGAGGCAAAAAAATGAATCAACGCCACGAGGCATCAGATCAAACACTT
>DUPU01000035.1 GCA_012838175.1 Clostridia bacterium | reverse complement strand
AATGATTCTGATCAAGGATGCCATAAAAAAGAACGGAATTGTTTTGTATTTCCAACCGGTGGTACACATTGATTCAGGGAAAACCGTTCATCATGAAGCTTTAATGAGAATAGTTACCGAAACCGGGAGAATCATCTACCCGGATAAAGTGATCCCGGTGGCTGAACGTTTTGGCTTGATGGCTCAGATTGACAAGTGTATCATGAGGCTATGTTTTGAGGCCCTGGATAAGTATCCGTCTCTAAAGTTATTTGTTAATTTGTCGGGCGTGAGTATTGGAAATGAAGACCTTCTTTTATATATTGAAGAAAATTTATCTCAGCGGAAAGTAAAACCCAACAGGCTTGGTTTTGAAATTACGGAAACTGTGGCAGTGAAAGATTTAGCCCGGGCAGATCGCTGGATCAGGCGTTTACGGGAAAAGGGGTGCCGTTTTGCCCTGGATGATTTCGGTATCGGTTTTTCTTCCTTTTCCTACCTGCAGTATCTTTCAGTGGATTATGTAAAAATCGACGGGAGTTATGTCCATGATCTGGACAAAAACAATAAAAACAGGGCTTTGGTTCAAGCTATGAATACGGTTGCCCGTTCTTTAGGCAAGGAGGTTATTGCTGAATTTGTTGATAATAGGTCCGTATTAAGTATTTTACAGAAAGACCGGGTAAGTCATGCTCAAGGGTATCTCCTGGGGCGTCCTGAGCCCATCCCCCAATGTTGACAGGGGGACGGAGAGGTTGCCAATTTCATTATAAATTGGAATATGAATTATGAATTTACATGGAAAAAATGAATAAAAATGAAAGGGGACTGAAAAGGGGACGGGGTTATTGTTATCTTCAAAAGATGACAAACAACTCCGTCCCTTGTCAATTGTTCCCTAGTCGTTTTATTGGTGATTATCAAAGGGGGCGTATATTTCCTCAAACTTATTAATCAGGGGATAAAAAATTGCTGCCGTCATAAGACTAAGATATGCGGTGACAAAACCAAAACTCAACATGCCCAAGAAAAAGCTTAGATTTAAAGAAATGGGGTGAGAGGCAAGAAATACTCCCAAGCCACACCAGAATCCTTGACAGAAAGGGCAACGGAGAAGTTTCCAGAAGATATATCCTTTTTTGCTAAGGTAAATCCTGAAACCTTTAAATAAGGGAAAATCGAAAAGAAAAAATCTTATGCTTAAAACTAAAATTATTTGAAAAATCATAATAACCCACCCTTTTGATGCAGGTAGTGATCTAAAAGAATTTTTAATTGTTCGGCGGTTAGAGTTACTTTTCCGCCGTAATCATCTCTAATGATGACGCTGTTAGTATCATTGATGAATTCTATGGTTGGACAACAATTAGTTTGGCAAAGGGTTAATTTTATTAAGTTTTTCATTCCATGGCAACTCCTTAATTTTTTTAGTTCCTTAATTATAAAATATGAAAGTTGAGGAAAACTTGTCACTGATTCAATTTGTTGATGGGCGTAAGTTGGAAAGGGACGGGACCGGACGGAGGCTCCAAAAATTAACAGTATAAGCTTGTTTAAAGATGCAGAAACTTCATTAGAAACTAATATTTTTGGAGGTAGGAAAATGAAAGTTCGGGAAATAATGACGGAAGATGTGAAAACAGTTACGCCGGATACCGGTGTGGAAAATGTAGCCAGGTTAATGAAAGAAAATGATATTGGTACTGTCTTGGTTTGCGAGGGTAGCAAAACTATTGGATTAATAACCGACCGGGATATTGTCATAAGAGCAATAGCAGAAGGGAAGAACCCTTCCACCGTTAAAGCCGGCGAAGTTATGAGCACCAATCTCGTTGAGGTCACACCGGACACTGATGTTCATGAAGCTGCCGAAATGATGGCGGATTACCAAATAAAGCGCCTGCCGGTGGTGGAGAATGGCAGATTAATTGGGATTGTTGCCCTCGGGGACTTGGCTATTGAAGAAATCCATATAGATGAAGCAGGAAACGCCTTAAGCGGTATTTCTCAAGGAATACAGCATTAAACCGGAGAGCCTTGTTTATAATACTAAAGCATCTTCATATAATTCATATAAAAATAAAAATGCCGGTGCAGATAATAAAAGTTGCCTGTTCTGGGGAAATTTGTAATGTGTATGAGGCTTTTGGTTTAACAAAATTCTATAAATTGGGATAGGGGATGCGTATGTATAAAAAAATAACCGTCATGCTGACGGCGCTAGCCTTAATTGCCGCTTCCAGCTATATTTATTCCAGGATGGTGCCTTCCCCTCAAAGGCAGCCCTTACCGCAATCAGAAAACCGACAGGGAGAAGACCCTTTGGCGAAAACTGAACGGGAGGGAATTGAGGAAAATATTAACGGGACGGACCTGGAAGAAGATTTTCGTCTTACCCGTGACCTGGGCGGGGAAGAAAAAAGAATCCTGAGCCTGAGTCAAGAGCAGCAAAAGGAAATGCTAAATAAGGTGGGCTCCAAAAAAATGAATACCGTTCTGGAAGAATACCATAGGATTTTACCGGCAGGTATTAATAACCGGCTACAGTATACCGGTTATGACATTACTTACGATTATTTTCTGGTAACAGCGGAAAACGGTACGGAAATCAGGGAAAAGCCCACCGCTGATTCTCCTGTGGTGGGCCGGGTAAATAATTTGGACAAGGTTTCCCTGCTCCAGCGGGTGGAATCCGATATGCTGGAGGGTTCAAATATATGGTACCGGGTGGCATGCAACCTTAATAACCAAACCATAGAGGGTTATCTTCATTCCGGTACAGGAATCCCCAGAGCCTTTCGCTTTGACAAAATGCTGGCTGCGGTAAACGAATTACGACAGCAGTTGGCCCAGGGAGAATTACACTTTATCCGGAACTATAAGAACCAAAACGGCACCCCGCCCCAAAAAGGGAATACCCAAGTGGATGAACACGGATACAGGTTTTATCACAGCGCTCCGGCTTACGAGCAAGCCAGTACCGCAAGCAACTTCCGGTATATACCCGACGGGATGCTGGTCAGGGTATTGGAAGATGCAAATGAATTTTTCCATGTAAATGTCCCCAGTTTCGGTGGAGATTTCTTTGTCCCGAAACAATATGTGGACCAAACAGCTACCTTAAGCCGCCTGAACCATGTGGTGGTAGTGGACAGAAACCAGCAGAATCAAGCGGCTTTTGAAGTAACGGAAAACGGCCTTAACTTGATTTCCTATACTTTGTGTACCACAGGCTTGCCGGGAGATTATTCCTTTGAAACTACCTTGGGCAGCTATAAAGTCTTGGAAAAGAAAGAGCGTTTTGAGTATTTGCAAAAGGGGAGCGAGAAAATTGCCGGTTATGCTCCCTTTGCCGTCAGGTTTACCGGGGGAGCATATATTCATGGGGTCCCGGTGAATTATGAAGAAAAGAACGGGGAGCGTGTGGACCCGGGAACCATAGAATACCTGCACACTATCGGCACCTTTCCCCGGTCCAATATGTGTGTGCGCAACTTTACCAGCCATGCCCAATTCCTTTATAACTGGATGGACAGTCAAAACGGAGCGGTAATAGTAATCGATTAAAACAGAAAAGCCTCCTTCCCCATTTAGGTTGGGAAAGAGGCTTTATTTTTTTTATGAAAAGTAGAAGTAAGCAAATCATTTAATTTAGCAGGAAAAACCTTTTAAACGGATAAATACATTAATAATGTTGAAAAAAATATTATCACAATCAAGGAGATGAAAAAATGTCGCTGATACTTTGGGATTATGACGGAGTTTTGGTAGACTCGTTGGAGGTGGAGAAGGAATTTTTCACTGTAGCCTGTCAGGAAGCAGGAATCGAGGAAATTCGCTCCTTTGAGGATTTATCAAAGCTGTGCGAAGGGAATTATTATGAAGAATGTATGAAAGCCGGCATCGATCTTAGAAAGGTGGAGGAAGCCATTGAAATTCTGGAAAAGAAGATTATTGAATCCGGCTGTGAAATAAATTTTTTTCCGGGAATGGCGGAAATTCTTACAGAAACCGCCCGGTGGTTCCCATCATATATTATAACATCTAATAATGAGCCTACGGTAAAGGCCACGCTGAAGCGCCATCAAATCAAAGGAATTCGAGGCGTCCTGGGGTATGAAACAGACAGCAGCAAGGTTAGAAAAATCAATCACGTAAAAACCCTTTTCCCTGGAGAAAAAACATATTATATCGGAGATACGTCGGGGGATATTTTTGAAGCCCGGGAAAGCGGGGTTGACGTCGCCATCGGCGTCACTTGGGGCTGGCATGGGGCTGAGGTTTTGAAAAAGGCCCGTCCTGATTATATCTTTAGTGAAATCCCTGAGTTAAAGGATTTTTTATATTCATTGAAGGAAGAAGATACCCGGAAAAAAATTGGGTAATCAGCCCCTTGCTTTTCCCTTATTGAATGTTAGACACCCCAATGGTATAATTTAGAAAGATCAGAGGAAAAAATGTACAATTCCTCAGCTGAAAGGACGGGTGAGGATATGGACGCAGAAACAAAAGCCAAA
Source organism: Clostridia bacterium (assembly GCA_012838175.1). GTDB lineage: Bacteria > Bacillota > Dehalobacteriia > Dehalobacteriales > Dehalobacteriaceae > DUPU01. The sequence continues at coordinate 6,099 of DUPU01000035.1, read as the reverse complement.
ACAGAGGAATTAAGAAGAATTATTAATAATAGCGATAATATTGTTTTCTTTGGAGGAGCAGGGGTATCGACAGCCAGTAATATTCCGGATTTCCGAAGTGCCAACGGCCTTTATAGTAAAAAGTCAGGACTAAGATCTGCTCCGGAGGAGATCTTGTCCCATACCTTTTTTATGAATCATACCAAGGATTTTTTTGATTTTTACCGAGATAAAATGATTTATACCGAAGCCAAGCCAAATGATGCCCATCTCGCTTTGGCTAAACTAGAGCAGGCCGGGAAACTGAAAGCGGTAATAACCCAGAACATTGACGGTTTGCACCAGATGGCGGGAAGCAAAAATGTACTGGAGCTGCACGGCTCGGTACACCGGAATTATTGCATGAAATGCCGCAAGTTTTTTGACTTGAATTACATTATCCAAAGTGAGGGTATTCCGGTGTGCGATGCCTGTCATGGAGTGGTAAAGCCGGATGTGGTCCTCTATGAAGAAGGTTTGGATAATGACATTATCAATAGATCCGTAGATTATATTAGAAACGCTGATGTTTTTATTGTGGGAGGGACTTCCCTCACAGTTTACCCTGCAGCAGGGTTGATCAACTATTATCGGGGCAGGAAACTGGTTCTCATCAATAAGACGGAAACCCCATTTGACAGCAGGGCCGGACTGGCCATTTACGGAAATATTGCCCAGGTTTTGCATCATGCGGTATAGTCTTTGCCGAGGCAATTCTTTCGTGGGGAAGGAAAGGGAATGAAAATAAAAAGAAATGCCCCTAAAAGGGGAGTTTTGTTTTTGCTCTTTTGCTTATTTATGATGGGCACCGGGGTTATCTTTTATTTTTCCTCCCAGCCACCCGGCGTGTCCAACAGCCAATCCGGCAAAGCCGTTAAGATAATTCAGGCCGTAAATGATGCCTTTGACATTACGGATACCAATTTGTATGCCAAGATAGAAAGCAAGGTAAAGAATATTGGTTTTATCAGCCGGTATAAAACACCCAATGCCGTGGTACGGAAAAGTGCCCATTTTGGGATTTATTTTTTAATGGGTATGATCTCCGCCTGCTTCGGCTATTTTTATGCCAGAAAAATTTTGATTGGCTTTTTGCTGGGGATCAGTCTTCCGGTGACTATTGCGGTATTGGATGAATATAATCAGAGTTTTGTAGGCAGGGGAGACTCTTTAAATGATGTCATAATTGACGGGGCGGGAGCATTTGCCGGGTCTTTAACGGTTGTTATCCTGATTCTGATATTTAAAGTGATAAAATTGTGCTTAGCAAATATCAAGAGAATGTTTTAAATGCTTTAAAACTAATAGGAAGAATTATTACACAGAATCTCTGAGAAAGGTGATGAATGATGCAAATAATGGTAACCGGCGGGGCGGGATATATCGGGAGTCATACTGCGGTGGAACTTCTTCAAGCAGGGTATGATGTGGTGATGGTGGATAATTTCTCCAACTCCAAACCGGATGTGCCCGACAGAGTAAAAGCCATTTCCGGCCGGGATTTTATTTTTTATGAGGCGGATGTAACTGACCGGGAAAGGATGGATCAGATCTTTCAAGAAAACCAAATTGAGGCGGTCATTCATTTTGCCGGTTATAAAGCTGTCGGCGAATCAGTCCGGGAGCCTCTGAAATATTATCAAAATAACATCCTTTCCACCGTGGTATTGTGCGAGGTTATGGCCAATTATGGCTGCCGGAAAATAGTTTTCAGTTCTTCCGCCACGGTCTACGGCAATCCGGAGAAAGTGCCCATCAGGGAAGATTTTCCCTTATCCGCCACCAATCCTTACGGCCGTACCAAATTAATTAATGAAAACCTGCTCCGGGATTTGCATCATTCCGATAACCGGTGGCGTATAGCCTTGCTGCGTTATTTTAATCCTGCCGGAGCTCATAAAAGCGGGCTGATTGGAGAGGACCCCAATGGAATACCCAACAATCTGATGCCCTATATTAATAAAGTAGCCAAAGGGGAATTGCCCTTTTTAAATGTTTTTGGCCGGGACTACCCCACCAAGGACGGTACCGGAGTGAGGGACTATATTCATGTAACGGACTTGAGCAAAGGCCATCTGAAAGCCCTGGAGAAAATATGCCGGGAAGAAGGTGTCCATATCTATAACCTAGGTACCGGCAGGGGCTACAGTGTGCTGGAGATGGTATCCGCTTTTGAAAGTGCCACCGGACAAAAGGTTCCTTATCGATTTACCGAGCGCCGCCCGGGGGATATTGCCGTATGTTTTGCTGATCCTTCCAAGGCCCAAAAGGAACTGGGCTGGAAGGCGGAATTGGGTATTGAAGAAATGTGCGCCGATGCTTGGCATTTTATTATGCACTGGTAACGTAGATTAATTTTTTTTAAAGGATTTTTTAATCATATGTAGAAATATTTACCTTAAATTTGGATTATGATGGGGAATATTGTCAAATTTAATATATTATTCTCATCATAATATTGAGGGTGTTTTACATGGTTTTTAATTATAGGATGGGTCTTTTGATTGTTATCGATGCCATATTGGTTAATTCGAGCATGATTATTGCTTTGCTGATCCGGTTTGACGGAAGGGTGCCTTTGCCATACAGTGAAAACTATTTTTATAATGCCCCCTATGTTACCGTAATCGTAATGATTTTGTTTTTCCTTTTTGGCTTATACCGGCGGGCATGGAAATACGCCAGCATAAACGAACTGCTCGCTATATTGGGAGCGGTAGCTTTAGGGAATTTGGCAGCCCTGATTTTTATGTTTTATATAAACGGACAAAGCTTGCCATTACCCAAATCCGTCATTATTATTTATGTCGTATTACAAAGTGTTTTCATCGGTGGGTCCCGACTGTTTTGGAGATTATACCGGGATTACGGACAAGTTATGATGAACAAAAAGTCCAGGAAAAGAGTTTTGATTGTTGGTGCCGGTGACGGCGGGGTTTTGGTGGCCAAGGAAATGAAAAGTCACTATAAAGGTGAAATCAGCATTATCGGTTTTATAGATGATGACGAATCCAAACAGAAAATGATTATCCAGGGAGTTCCGGTCCTGGGCAAGAGAAATGATATTCCCCGGTTAGTAGAAAAACACCAGGTAGAGGAAATAATTATCGCCATACCCTCCGCCGGAGGCTCGGAAAAGAAAAAAATATTTGATATTTGCAGGCAAACCAAAGCAAAGGTAAAGACTCTTCCCGGTGTTTATGATTTGATTGACGGCAGGTTCAGGATAAGCAGTATTCGGAATGTTGAGGTGGAAGACCTGCTGGGCCGGGAACCGGTGCATGCAGACTTGAATCAAATAGCTGATTACATAAGCAACCAGGTAGTTTTGATTACTGGCGGGGGAGGGTCCATTGGTTCGGAACTCTGCCGCCAGGTGGCTGAATATCGGCCGAAAACTTTACTTATCCTTGACGCCTGCGAGAATAATGTATATGAGATTGATATGGAAATGAGACGCAGTTATCCGAAACTGCATATGGTTCCTCTGGTAAAGGATATTCGGGATCGGAAAAGTGTCATTAATGTGTTTAAAACATACCGACCCCAAGTTGTTTTTCATGCGGCGGCTTTTAAGCATGTACCTATGATGGAATACAACCCGGAGGATGCTATAAAGAACAATGTCATGGGTACCTATCATGTTGCCCAGGTGGCAGATATTTTTGGTGCCAGTAAGTTTGTCCTCATTTCCACAGATAAGGCGGTTAATCCTACCAGTGTGATGGGAGCAACCAAGCGCATGGCGGAAATGGTAATCCAATACATGGAAACTGTCAGCAGGACAAGCTTTGTGGCAGTGCGTTTCGGCAATGTTTTAGGCAGTAAAGGAAGTGTAGTACCCCTTTTTAAAAGACAGATTGCCGAAGGAGGACCGCTGACGGTAACCCATCCGGAAATGGTGCGCTATTTTATGACCATTCCTGAAGCGGTGCAGCTGGTAATTCAAGCAGGAGCCATGGCAAAGGGCGGGGAAATCTTTGTACTGGATATGGGAGAACCGGTCAGGATTGTTGACCTGGCCAAGAGCTTGATTGAGCTATCCGGTTTGGAACCGGGCAAAGACATTGAGATTAAGTTTACGGGAATTCGCCCCGGGGAAAAGCTTTATGAGGAATTACTCACTGCGGAAGAAGGAGTAACTGCAACTGCCCATAATCGAATTTTCGTGGCCCAAATAGGCAGTGTAAATGCTAAATTGATTGAGGATAGGATTATTAACCGCATCGTTCATGGAACTCTTCCTCAGAATAAAACGGCCGCACTAAGGATGATTAAGGAGTTAGTGCCTAATTTCCGGGCGGAAAGCAGTATAGAAAAAACGGAACAGGTAGTGAGTTAATGGAAAAAGTAATTCAAATTAAAAATGATTGCGCTTTTCAGCGCATTTTCTTTTTACTAAATCTATTTAGGTGGTAAGATGAAAATTCTCCAGGTGGTGACCTTGTCGGAAGTGGGCGGGGCCCAGAAGGTGTTATTTAATATCGTTTCCGGGCTGCATAATAAAGCTGATTTTGAGTTTCATGTGGCTGCTGCTCCCGGTGGTGAGCTGGTAGATTGGCTCCGGGGTATAGGTGTCCGGGTGTTTGAGATTCCCGAATTGGTACGCCCTATTTCTCCTGCTAATGATTTAAAGGCTTTGATAAAATTAAAAAAGTTGATGCAAGAGGAAAAATATGATTTGGTTCATTGCCATAGTTCCAAGGCCGGTATGGTGGGGCGGTTTGCGGCAAAATGGGCGGGGGTGCCCCGGATTGTTTTTACCGTCCACGGCTGGGGAGTTAATGACAGGCAGCCTTTATTGCTAAGAACCTTGCTGGGGACGGCAGAAAAGCTGGCCGGATGGATATCCACCGATGTGGTATGTGTTTCACAGGCGGATTATCGACTGGGTAAAAAATTCGTAAAGGAAGAAAAGCGGCAGGTTATTTATAACGGAGTGGAAGAACCAAAAGGGCGCCGAGGAAAGCTGCGGGAGGAATTGGGTATTGGCAAAGATGATATTGTAATTACCATGGCAGCCCGGCTGAAAAAGCCGAAAGAGCCCTTGTTGTTTCTCCAGGTTGCGGCTATTATGTTATGTAATAATGCTGGATCTAGGAAAAATGGGAAAATCCATTTTATCTTGGTAGGTGACGGTCCCCTGAAGAAAAAATGCATGGATTTTGTCCGGGAGAGAAAATTGGAAAAACAAGTTCACCTTTTGGGAACCAGAGAGGATTTAATGGAATTGTACCCGGATTTTGATATTTTTGTTTTGCTTTCATCCTGGGAAGGTTTGCCTTTGACCATTTGCGAGGCAATGAGAGAGGGACTCCCGGTGGTGGCTTCTCGGGTGGGAGGAATAGAGGAGCAAGTGCAACATGGATGGAACGGCTTTCTTTTGGACAAAAATGCTCCTGATTTGGTCAAGGATTACATCGAAAAACTGGTCAGAGATGAATTACTAAGACAAAAGATGGGGGCAAACAGCAAGAGAAAAGGGGAGGAGTTGTTTAGAATAGAGCGGATGGTGGGGGAGTATGAAAGGCTGTATAGTTGCGATTTGAAATAATAAAAGCAGGGTTTGCTATTTATGCCCAATTGGGAAAACTGTCTTTTTGAAGGAGATTTACACCTATTGTAGAATAATAGTAAATGGATTTTTTTGAGGAGGAAACATGGATAGAATATAGCGTTGATTTGACAGTGAGTAGATTGGTTTTAATTCTTGTTTTTTTTTGACATGCTGATTATAGTTATTAACCTACTATAAGGATGAGATAAAACATGACAAAAATGTTTAGGGAATATATTAAGGTGTTTTTTAAATACAGTACCCTGCTTGAAGAATTAGTTATTAGGGATATAAAGGTACGTTATCAAAAATCTGTGTTAGGACTTTTGTGGACAGTGTTAAATCCATTGTTAATGATGGTAGTTATTACTGTTGTCTTTTCTACTGTATTTAGGCATAGTATTCCTAATTTCCCCATCTATTACCTAACCGGATCACTTATTTTTTCCTTTAATTCAGAGTCTACCAGTAATGCTATGTATTCAATCATAAGTAATGCATCTCTGATAAAGAAAGTTTATATT
>DUPU01000003.1 GCA_012838175.1 Clostridia bacterium | reverse complement strand
ATGGATGAGGAAAAAAGAAAACGTCATGAAGATTTGGAAAAAACGGTGGATATTTTACGAAAAAGGTTTGGCCATTTTAGTATTCAGCGGGGGATGATGCTGGAGGATAGAAAACTGACCGGCTTAAACCCCAAGGATGACCATGTCATTCATCCGGTAAATTTTTGGGGGCAAAAGTAAAAAAATTTGATATATTATAGGGAGGTGTACAAATGAGGCATAAGGTGTATGTGGATGTTACCGCCCGTTTTGATAAAGAGGGCAATGTGATACCGGAGAATATTATTTGGGAAGACGGCAGGTGCTTCGAAATTGACCGGGTGGTGGATGTGCGTCCTGCTGCCAGCCTGAAAGCAGGAGGATGCGGCATGCGTTATACCTGCCGAATTTTGGGAAAGGAAACCTTTTTATTTTTGGAAGAAAACCGCTGGTTTGTAGAAGCAAAGAAGGCTTAGGGAGGTAAATGTATGTGCGGACGTTATGTCATATCTGATGAGGAAGATAACATTGAAATCAGAAAAATTATTCAGGAAATTGACGAAAAATTTATGGGCACGCCTGAAAGGGAAGAGATGCGCACGGGGGAAATTTTTCCTACCAATATAGCTCCTGTTTTACTTCCCGCTTCTTCCCAGAATGGTTTCCGGGCTGTACCTTTGAAATGGGGCTTTCCTCGTTTTGGGGGACCGGGTGTGGTAATTAATGCCCGGCAGGAAACCGTTGGGGTAAAGAAAATGTTTCGGTCATCTTTAGCCACCCGTCGATGCGTGATACCGGCCAGCGGCTTTTTTGAATGGAAAGAAAGCGGCTTGCAGGGCAAGAAAAAAGATAAATATTTGCTGCGCCTGCCTAATGCTCCTATCATGTATCTGGCCGGTCTTTACAACAGTTATCCGGATCCCAAAACGGGAAAAAAGTATGGAGCTTTTGTGATACTGACAACTCAGGCCAATAATTCCATGCGGGCTATTCATGACCGGATGCCGGTAATCTTAAGTCCTAAGGATTTGCCTTTATGGTTATATAGTCATGGTGAGGCAGAAATTCTACTTGGAGAAGAGGGACCGGAGCTTGTATCATATATGGTTGTTTGAATAAAAGTTTTAATCACTCCGTTATATTTATTTTAGGAAAGTTTAAGATTCTGTTAAAAAATATTTTTCCAACAGACTTTTTCCGTTTCCGGAATGTGTTTGATAAATTGTTTTAGAACGGAAAGTTCGCCTGCGCTTAAAGCTTGGTTTTGATGGTTCAAGTATTCATTGATCCGGGAAAAGGAAGTGTCAATATTATCGATCTCATGGTGGTCAATAACCATAGCCCACCATTTTTTATGCCGATTCCATTTCTCTTCTACCTGGGAAAATTCTGCTTTGGCGTTTTGCCAATTCTCTTCATTAATCGCCTTATAAATCTGCTCGAAGTTTTTGGTCAGATCTTCGGCAGTATGGGAGAGAGCACCGATTACATAGAAACCAAAAGCCAGAACGCCAACAAAAATCAGCAACAGATAAATATAGTATTTCATTTATTACCTCCTGGTATATCCTTACATTGAACAAACAAATTTCCGGTAGTGTCTAAACTGGCAAATAATACTTCCTTAATACTGTTAATACCTCTTTTGGATAATTCTTCTTTCAGCCAGTTTTCATCTAAAAGAGCTTTGCTTAAATTACCGTGATTAACTTGTCCGTCAAGAATTATGGTAGTGGGCAGTCCTTCGTATTTGGTATTAATGTTTAAATCTTCGGGTTGTACCGGTCGTTTTTGCGATTTAAGGAGAATGTTTAGAGTTCCGTTAGTTTCCAAAATACCGTATTCCACATCGGCAATATTAAAACAACCTTTAGACCGCATTTGTTCCAAAAGGTCATTTATATTAACTCTTGTACGCCGTAATTCTTCTTCAACAATTCTTCCGTTTTCAATGAGAATTGTCGGTTTGCCGCAGATAATGGCCCGGGCCTTTTCGCTTTTCAGATTTAACAGGGATAAAAAAACTTGCAGTATCACGATGGTAATTATGGGCATAATGCTGCTGGTAATAGGAATACCGGTGCTTTGCATGGATATGGCAGCCATCTCGGAGATAATTAGTATAACTACCAGTTCAAAGGGTTGAAGTTGCCCCACCTGCCTTTTCCCCATAGCTCTCATGGCAATAACTACAATAAAATAAAGAATGGCGGTTCTGATGATTAAAAGTATCATAGAAAGAAATCACCTCAAAAAAGAGAAAAAGCTGCCAAGTAAAAAACCAGCTTTTCCAAATATTCTTATATGTATTATTGCCTAAACTTCATAAGATAAACATAATACTCATTTGATAAACGGAAATAAAGCATTTCCCTGCTGGAATGCGCATAAATTAAGAATGGAATAAAGATGTTGACAAGCTTATTGAGGGTGTTATAATTTATTTGTAGATATTTCTAGGGCGTGTAGCTCAGCTGGGAGAGCATCTGGCTCGCATTCAGAAGGCCGAGGGTTCGAGTCCCTTCACGTCCACCATCATTTTAGGTCAAAAAAGATGCCATGCGGTCAAAGCCGCATGGCATCAGCATTTTAAGGGGGGTAATGACCCCTGTTTTTTACTCTTTAAAATCAAGGATGAAATAGGCTTTTTTCGAT
>DUPU01000034.1 GCA_012838175.1 Clostridia bacterium | reverse complement strand
CTCACTTGACCTACAATAGAAAAAACCATGTGTTATTTTATTACAAAAATTCAATTATTATCAAAATGATGCTTAGAAATATAGTGGGTTGAACTTTTAAAAAAGTTTTTATGCAACGCTAGTGATAAAAAATAAAAAAACGCTGAATTCATTTGGACTGAAAGTCAGCGATTTTGTTAATAATTAAAGCATTTTTTCCAAAAACGACTTTATTCTGGGATGACTAGGTCTTTCAAAAAATTGCTTTGGAGGGCAGTCCTCAATAATTTGGCCTTCATCCATAAACACAATCCGATGAGATAGCTCCCGGGCAAAAGACATTTCATGAGTTACCACCAGCATTGTCATTTTTTCCTTTGCTAAATTCTTAATAGCCTCCAATACCTCTCCCACCAATTCCGGATCTAAAGCAGATGTGGGCTCATCAAAAAGCATGATGTCAGGGTCCATGGCCAAAGCCCTGGCAATAGCCACCCTTTGCCTTTGGCCACCGGACAACCGAGACGGATATACATCCTTTTTTTCCAGTAATCCCACCTTGGCTAATTGTTTTTCTCCAAATTCTATGGCAGCCGCCCTATCCATTTTATTCACGGTGATGGGTGCTTCAATAACATTTCCCAGGGCTGTCATATGAGGAAAAAGGTTAAAATTTTGAAAAACCATACCTGTTTTTCGATAGGCTGCTCTTACCTCTTGGGGGCTGGCCGTAACCCTTTCCGCCACATTTCCGGCCGCTGCCACCACCAAACCTTCAATCTCTACAACACCGGAATCAATCTTTTCCAATTGATTCAAACACCTTAGCAGTGTACTTTTTCCCGAACCGCTGGGACCGATAATGGAAACTATTTCCCCTTTGTTAACTTCCAGGGATACCCCTTTTAAAACATGAAGATTTCCAAAATATTTATTCACATTACTTATGCGAATCATTGCCATCAGAGACAACCTCCTATTCATAAATGGAATATCTCTTCTCTAGGTTGCCAAAAACTTTCACCAGAAAGGAAGAAATGATTAAATAGAATATAAAAGCCAAAATATAGGACGTAATATTTGCATCCCTAGTAAAGATCTGATTGGATATCCTTAATAAATCCGCCATCCCCAGAAGAGCTAAAAGAGCCGTATCCTTCACCAGGTTTACTGCTTCACTGCAGGTGGGAGGCAAAACCCGTCTTATGGTTTGGGGAATTATTACCCGGCGCATGGTCTGGGAATAAGTCATTCCGAGAACTTTCGCCGCCTCATACTGACCCTTGTCAATGGATTCTATCCCTCCCCGAAAGATTTCCGTTAAGTAAGCCCCGTAGTTCAAGGCATAGGTCAGGACAGCCGCATTAAAACTTGAAAGCCGGATACCTATCACCGGAAGGCCAAAAGCAACAAAGAATAATTGAAGTAGCAAGGGAGTTCCCCGCCAAATCCAGGTATATAAGAACAAAACTTTTTTGATAATCTGCGGGCCGGAGACTTTAAGGACAGCCGCTAAAAGACCGATCGGCACGGCAAAGATTAAAGTAGCTACATATATTTTGGCTGTCAGTTTCAAGCCCGACAGCATAAAGGGCAATATTTTAAAAATATATTCCATTTGATCCATTGTTTTACCTTCCCCTTTGCTGGGATTAATGCATTACTAATCAAGCTTAATTGCCGCCTTCTTATTCATAAATTGAATATTTCTTTTCTAACCGGGAAAAAACTTGTACCAAAATTGAAGAAATAATCAAATAGAAGGCACAGGCAACAAAAAAAGGTGTAATTTTAAAGTCATAAGTAACTAATTCTTTCGCCGTACGCAGCAAGTCACCTATGGCTACGGCAGCAATTAAAGCCGTATCCTTGAAAGTCAAAATAGCTTCATTGCAGGTTGCCGGGAGCACCCTTCTGATAGTTTGAGGGATAATAATTCGGCGCATGGTCTGGACATAAGTCATACCTAAAGCCTTAGCAGCTTCATATTGGCCTTTGTCGATTGATTCAATCCCGGCCCGAATAATTTCCGTTTCATAGGCACCCACATTTAATACAAAGGCTACCACCACACAAGTTAAAGGAGACCAGACAATTCCCAAATAGGGAAATGCGTAATAAATAAAAAACAGCTGCAGTAATAAAGGCGTCCCCCGAAAAACCCAGGTATATAAAAACAGGATCTTTTTTAAAATTCTCGGTCCGGATACTTTACCGATGGCGGCAAGTACCGCTACCGGCACAATTAGAACTACCACAATCAAGTAAACTTTTATTGATACCAGGAGACCCTGAAAAAGAAGCGGTAAAATTTTTAAGGTATATTCCATGGTTTCTCTTTTCCCCTCATGAATTGTCTTTTCCACCTAAGTAAAATAAATAATGAAAACGAAGGCTTACAACCAGTCTTTAATGCATACCAATGTCTGAATACTTTTGATAATAGGAAAACTAAATTACCTTATTGACTGAAAAATAGGAAATAGGAAGCAATTTTTTACTTTCTATTTCCTATTTTTTTTATCTTCCTTTTCTCCTAATCTATTTCTACTTAATAATATTCTCCCCAAACCATTTTTTGCTTATTTCAGCAGCTGTACCGTCGGCTTTCATTTCATTAAGAACCCGGTTCAGTTCGGCAAGAAAAGCTTTATCTTCCAACCGGACACCTACACCGTATGGTTCTTCACCGAAATAGCCCTCTTCTTCCGTCAAAATATAAAATTTATCAGCTGAATTCTCTTGTGTTATAAGAAAGCGCCCGTTCATTTCATTAGTCACCACAGCGTCTATACGTCCCGCCTGCATATCCAACAAAGCCTGAGTGGGACTTTCAAACTTTTTGATTTCTTTTATCTCTGCCCCAATAGGATCATTGGTTACAGCCGGTTCTGCCGTACTCCCTAACTGCAGGCCAATAACTTTCCCGGCTAAATCAGCCTTACTTTTAATGGGAGAATCAGCATTTACCACAATTATATTTGTATCAATCATATATGGGTCGGTAAAAGCAATTTCCTTCTCTCTTTCTGGAGTAATGCCCAGGGCATTCCAAATCAAATCAATATCTCCGTTTTTCAAATTCATCAATACTGCATCCCAAATAACCGGCTGGAATACAGCCTCTACCCCCAGGCGCTTAGCTGCTTCTTTAGCTAAATCAATATCCACGCCAACCAATTCTCCGTTTTCATCCCGAAAACCTGCAGGGGGATAGTTATCATCTAACCCAACAACCATTTTCCCTTTTTCTTTTATTTTTTCCCAAGACTGATCTTCTGTCTCTGCTGCCGGCTCACCTTCCTGATTTGTCTGTTGCTCTGCTGCTTGATTCGCTGTATCCCCCTGGCTTCCTCCACAACCAGCTAATAACATGGCTAAAGCAGCTACCAACAACAACATGATTATACTTTTCTTACGCATTTTTACCCTCCTTAATTACTTTGTCCATAATTAAAATATATTCAGTACAGGTTATATTATTATTCCGTTTTTATTTTTATTTAGCAACTTTAACAAACTAAAGCATCAAATTCTTTTAATTCCGTTATTATTGAATTAAGTGACTCTATTAGCTTTTTATTTTGGTCCATGGTCCCTATAGTAATACGGGCAAAATTAGTTAAACCCCATAAACTTCCGGGTCGAATAATGATTCCCTTCTCCAGCAGTTTCTGAGAAGCAAGTTGAGCATTAATGCCCAGATTAACAAAAAGAAAATTTGCATATGACGAACAGCATGACATTCCCAGCTTCAGTAACTCATTACATAAGTATCTCTTCCCTTTTTCATTTACATCTAAAGCCATATCGATAAAATCTTTATCATCTAAGGCCGCTAACGCTCCGGCTTGAGCCAGCCTGTTTGTGGAGAAAGGCTCCGCCACTTTACGTAAAATATCAATCAGATGCTTTGGACCAACTGCATACCCTACCCGAAGACCTGCTAAGCCATAAATCTTGGAAAAAGTCCGCACCAAAATGACATTTTTACCTTGGCGAATATAATTTACAGTTTGAGGATAGTTCTTTTCCCTCACATATTCGGCATATGCCTCATCGAAAACTACCACACAATGTTCCGGAACCTTTTCTAAAAACTTTTTTACTTCTGCTTCTGTGACAATAGTTCCGGTTGGATTATTTGGATTGCAAATAAATATGAGTTTTGTTTTCTGAGAAATTTTTTCCGCTATGGCCGATAAATTGTAAGTAAAATTGGATAACGGTACTTTAATAACTTTACCGCCCATGATCTTGGTTGTAGTTTCATAAACTACAAAGGTTGGATCTCCGGTAATTACCTCATCCCCTTCATTAATAAATGCTTGACCAATCAGATTAAGAACATGGTCCGCCCCGTTGCTTAAAATCACCATCTCCTCATTTATATTAAAGTTTTCTGCTATTCTTTGACGCAGAAGCCTGCTGCTTCCTTCCGGATAGAAATTAACATTAAAGATTTCCGCTCGTATCGCTTCAATAGCCTTTTGTGATGTTCCTATTGGATTCTCATTAGATGCCAGCTTTACTATTTCAGTCAGGCCGTACTCTTTCTTTACTTCTTCCGCAGGTTTACCCGGCACATACGGTCTAAGATCCTTAACACCATTCCTGTCGAAATCTGGTTTTTTAGCTTCCTTCATGATTGACCTCCATTACACTCTTGAATTTTTTCACTGAAATTAAAGTACTTGATTCACTATTTTATACTAGAATAGATAATACTTCAATGCTTTAACGTATTAATTTGTTAAATTTTTTTTAAAAAAATAAGGGCTATACCACTATTTCTGTGGTACAGCCCATTAAACTGCATCTTCAAGGAGGAATCATTTTACTATATGGTTATAACGGTGAGTCGGATTTGGGCGTCCTGGACTTAGGCATTTCATTGCAATAACTTCTGTATTAATTTTACCCTCACATGCCTTAGATATTTCTTCCAATACTATGCTTTCCAACTTGCCTGGATCCATCTGAACACGAGCATTCAGAACCATTTTTACCTCTTTTTCATCCCCTAAAGAACCCCGTATATTTAGGAGCTCCTTACTTCCTGTTAAATTGCCGATTAAGTAAGATTTGCCCGCTTCCATAATCAGTTTAACATGACCTACCTCCGATTTAATATCCTCAAATCGGCGACTTAATGCATTTAGCAAGTTATAGGCAAGAGTATTCCATTCAACAGATTCACCCCGTAACATAAAACTTGCGTTAAGCCATCCAAGAACTGCTTCTCCTTCTGCATAAATATCATAGTCTACATCAGCCAAGTGAGTTCCCGCATCAAGATTATGGGTTATCCGTTCCAACCAAATATCAATACCTGTCCCATTTTTTAGACTCATGGTAAGTATTTCAGCATCCGGCCACTCTTCTTTTACACTTCTACTTAACATTTCAATACTCTCATCGGCCAATAAATCCGTTTTATTAATTACGATAATATCGGCTTCCTCCAGTTGTTTACGGATTATATAAACTGCACTCGAATGAAGCCCGTGTTTTCCTCCTTCAATAATACCAGACAACCGTACCGGATCAGCAAGCACTGTCAAAGGTGCAATATTAAGCTTATCTCCGAAATAATGCTTTAAAGGTTGTATTATTGTTGCAGAAAGATCCGTACAGCTACCTACCGGTTCAGCGACAATAATATCTGCCTGATTTTCATTAATATGTTTAAATATAGCTTCCGTTAAGCCGTTAAAATTACAGCAAAAGCAACTGCCACTTACCTCTGAAACAACCCCTTCTGTGTATTTAAGAAATGTTGTATCAACTAAATCCGCAGCTTGATCATTGGTGATTAACCCAACACGTTTTCCTTGCTCCGTCAATTTCCGTGCGGCCTCAAATAGAAGTGTTGTTTTGCCTGCACCTAGAAAGCCGCCGACAAAAATTATCCTTGTACTCATTTTATCCCCTCTTCCCGTTTTCTATTAGAATCTATCATTATGGCAGCTACAACCCTCATTCGGTTTATTCATAAGAGGTTCCAGAATCCACGTGAACAACAGCGCTGAAATTTGTCCCCCGACAATGGGTGCAAGTATATAAACTAAGAAAAATCCCCCTCTCTGATCAGGAAATGCGGCATCTCCCCAACCGAAAATCCATGCTACCAAGCGTGGTCCGAAATCACGAGCCGGGTTTAAACCGGCTTGAGTAAGCGGGCCTATTAGACAGATAATTGAGGTTATCGTTAAACCAATAAAAACAGGGGCGAGGTTATTGTCCGGCCGTCCAAGATTACAACCCTCTGTTAAACAGAATATCATCAGCATTAATAAAAAAGTACCAAATGCTTCGGCACCCATTGCCAAAGGCATTGAAACCACTGCCTTATTTCCGGGTTGATGATAATATTCCCCGAATATTTTTGCAACCTTAACAGATTCCGCGGTTCCGCGAACAATATTATGTGTATTTTCAAAGGCTGTAATAGAAGGCGCAAGTAGTATATAAAGTAGGATACCGGCAATAAAAGCTCCAAGAAACTGCGCGGCAATATAAGTGGGCATTTTTTTAATCAACATTCGCTTACTTGTTACCATTGCCAAAGTT
>DUPU01000033.1 GCA_012838175.1 Clostridia bacterium | reverse complement strand
CTGGCAGGAATCTCGAAAAGCTCCCGGGGAGGCGCTACTTCCGGAACCAGCGGCATATTGGCGGCCTTAATTTTTTTATGGCCTAAATACATACATACCGGCGTCTTCGAGGTTCTGGAGACCCCAATTAGAACGATATCTGCCTGAATCAAGCCTCGAGCATCTTTCCCGTCATCGTACTTTACAGCAAACTCAATTGCTTCAACCCTGCGGAAATAATCATCATCCATCTTTCTTAAAAGGCCGGTTTCCATCCTAGGCTGCATCCCCGTTACCATGGTTACAGCCTCCATAGTCGGCCCCAATAAATCAACACAAGGAATCTCATATTCCTGAGATAATCTCATGATCGCTTCTTTTAATTCCCTAATTACAATAGTATAGGTAATAACGCTATTATATTTCAGTGCTTCCTGAAATATCGCTTCAATGTCGGAAACATGAGAAACGTATGGTACCCTGCGAATATCTACACGCCCCCCGTCAAACTGACTGCCTGCTGCCCTCGCTACCAGCTCTGCAGTTTCTCCCAGGGAATCCGATACGACAAATATTACCGTTTCACTATTTCGCGCATTCATTTATTTTTCCTTAAACCCCTTCCACCAGTTCCAGGAATATCCTGGTAATATTAGTTTTTGTAAACCTTCCCACTACTTCGGGCTTACCATAATTCGGCCCCTCCACTTCACATGGCCGCACTACCGGAAGGGCATCCACCTGATGTTCAATAATTTTTTTCGCCGCATCATAAACAGACTCTTCCAATGTGGTCATAATAATATTTGGCATCCTGGTCATTACCACGTTCACGGGCATATTGTGAATATCTCCTTGCCCTAATGTTACTTTAAGTAGATCCTTTCTGGAAACAGCTCCTTGGAGGATACCACCATCGCTAACGATAAAAAGTGAACCTACATCTTCAATAAAAAGTCTTACAATAGTATCATAAACAGAAGCCTCTTCTTTTACTACAATAGGAACGGATTTATAATCGCTTACCTTCATATTACTGACCTTCTGAGCAAGAAGATTTCGGGAGTTATCACCTACATAATAATAACCTACCCGCGGTTTGGCATCGATTAATCCTGCCATTACCAGAATTGTTAAATCTGCTCTTAGGGCTGATCTTGACAGATTAAGTTGTTGAGCAATATCTTCACCCGTAATTGGCCCGTTTTCCTTTACAATACGAGTTATTTCTATCTGCCTGGCAGTCAGCTGAATAATTGTCACCACCCCTCTAATGTAACAAAATTGATAAATATGCTGTACTATTTATCCTATCTATCAATATATTATATACTATATTCATTTATCACTCTCCGGTCAATAGTAATTTTTTCTCCTTTGTAGATAATATTGTCATGATTAATTATAAATTATTAGTATTCAATTTCCAAAAAAGAAAAACCCTCCACAGTAAAAGTGAAAGGTTCTCCTGATTGGAAAATCATCGTTATTTTGGTATTATTACATGGTTTAGTCCACCAATTGGGAAAGGTCCGCAATGCCTGTAACATAATCGGATATTTGTTTCAAAAGGGCCAAACGGTTTTCCTTAACCTTTTGATCTTCTACCATCACCATTACAGCAGAAAAGAAATCATCAATAACCCCGCTTAATTCTGCTATCGCACTTAACGCCATTTGATATTCTTTCTCCTTCAGAAACTGATCCGCTTGCTCCCGTACCTTTTTAAACTCTTGGAACAAACGACTTTCTTCAGGTTCTGCAAAAAGTTCCTCACAGATAGTGCTGTGGACAGCATTTTTCGCCAAGTTGGCTGTTCGGGTAAAACCGGCAATCAATTGACGGAACTTTATACTTTCTCTAAAACCACTGATGGCAAAGGCCTTTTCTTTTATTAACCACAGGTTGTCAATTTCTCCGGTTAAAACAGCATTAATTATATCATAACGAATTCCTGACTCCGCCAACACATTATCCATTCTTTGTTTGAAAAAGGCCTGGATATCACCTAAGGTTTTTTCTTCATCATTTATAAATGCAACCTGTTCCCCAAAAAGGCGATAAGACTCCTGAACTAATTTTTTTAAAGACAATTCCAAATTATGCTTTAAAATGGTATGCACAATCCCTTGCGCTTGCCTTCTCAGAGCGTATGGATCTTGAGATCCGGTCGGCTGAATATCCATCCCAAAGAAGCCTACAATACTATCCAGCTTATCCGCTATGGCTACGGCAATTCCGGCCTTTGTCTGGGGGACTTCATCTCCGGAAAACCTGGGCAGATAATGTTCCCGAATAGCCGTACTCACTGCCTCATCTTCACCGGCATGACGGGCATAGTATTCGCCCATAATACCCTGAAGCTCCGGAAACTCATATACAACATTGGATACCAGATCCGCTTTAGCAAGATATGCTGCCCGGTCGGTGGCATTAAGCTCTTCCGAAGAAAACCCCAATTGTCTGCCAATAAATTGGGAAAGCTGCTGCACCCGTTCTACCTTTGCAAAAAGGCTGCCCAGTTTTTCGTGAAAGACAATGCTCTTCAGTTTCCCGACATTATCAGCTAGACTTTTCTTTAAGTCTTCCCGGTAAAAGAACTCCGCATCGGCCAGTCTGGCCCTTAAAACTTTTTCATTACCTGCAGTGACAGTGTCAATATACTCCGATATACCGTTTCTAACGGTAATAAACTTAGGGAGCAGCGTCCCGTCTTCTTTGAATACCGGAAAATATCGCTGGTGCTCCCGCATGGGAGTAATTAAAACCTCCTGGGGCAGCTCCAAATACTTCTCCTCAAAACTACCGCACAAAGCAGTAGGATACTCCAACAGATAAGTTACTTCATTCAAAAGTTCAGCATCAAAATGCACCTGTCCTTCGTTCAACCGGGCTGTTTCCAAAATCTGCTGCCAAATTATTTCTTTTCTTTCCTCTTGGTCAACAATACAGTAGTTTTCTTTTAGTTTAGGAATATATTCATCAGGTTTAGACAGTTCTACCGTACCTGAACCGAGAAATCGGTGACTCCGGCTGGTCCTTCCTGCTTTCAAACCCTCAATCTCCACATCCAGTACCTCATTGCCAAACAGAGCCACCAGCCACCGAATAGGGCGGGCAAACTTCATTTCCAACTCACCCCAGCGCATCGGCTTTGGAAAATAAAGCTTATGCACGATGCTTATAAGTATACCCGGTAGCACCGTTTCCGCCGGCTGACCGATACTTTTTTTCATGGCAAAAACATAATTGCCTTGGGGAGTTTCCTTAATTTTTAAGTTTGCAACATCAACACCCTGGCCTCGGGCAAAACCTAAGGCAGCCTTGGTGGGATTTCCTTGAGCGTCATAAGCGGCCTTTTCCGAAGGTCCCTTTACTTCTTCCTCTAAATCCGCTTGGGTTTCAGCTAATTCCTGAACCAGCAATGCCAGTCTTCGGGGTGTTCCATAAACGTTAATTTTAGAAAACTCCAATCTATGCTCTTTTAAACCGGCCTCTGCCAATTCCCTCATTTGCTTTAAAGCCGGTTCCATAAAACGGGCCGGGATTTCTTCCGTTCCGATTTCAAATAGCAGATCTTTTGCCATCTTTCCTATGCCTCCTCCCCATCTATTACATGCTTACTATTCGTCCCATTTGAAGCAAGGCTTCCCGAATTCTTCAGTGGGGCAAGCCCCATTGCTTCCCGCTTTGCCGGGTCCTTAATCAAGGGAAAACCCAAACCTTCCCTTTGTTTAACATAGGCGATACTCACGGTCTTGGCCAAATTACGAACCCGGGTAATATAGCTTTGCCGCTCCGTAACACTGATTGCTCCCCGGGCATCCAATAGATTAAATGTATGGGAGCACTTAAGTACATAATCATAGGCCGGCTGCACCAAACCCTTTTCTACCACTCGATGAAACTCTTTTTCATACATATCAAAGAGTTGAAAAAGCATGGATGTATCCGCTACCTGAAAATTATAATATGAATAGTCCACCTCTGTCTGGTGATGAATATCTCCGTAGGTAATACCGTTAACCCACTCGATATCAAAAACACTGTCTACCTTTTGAATAAACATAGCCAAGCGCTCAATACCGTAAGTAATTTCACCGCTCACAGGTTTACAGTCCAATCCCCCAAATTGCTGAAAATAGGTAAACTGGGTAATCTCCATACCATCCAACCATACCTCCCAGCCTAAGCCCCATGCCCCAAGATTGGCAGACTCCCAATTGTCTTCCACCAGCCGGATATCATGTTCCTCCGGCTTAATTCCAATAGCTCTGAGGCTATCCATATACAATTCTACGATATTATCCGGGGATGGCTTCAAGATTACCTGATACTGATAATAATGTTGCAATCGATTGGGATTTTCCCCGTATCGTCCGTCTGTAGGCCGCCGGGATGGTTCCACATAAGCTACGTTCCAAGGTTCAGGCCCTAGGGCCCTTAGAGCCGTTGCCGGATTCATGGTACCGGCCCCCTTTTCCATATCATAGGGCTGTTGAATAATGCAATTCTGTTCACCCCAGAATTTGTTCAAAGCAAGAATAAGATCCTGGAAATTCATCTTTTTCCCTCCAAGTATTTAATTTTTTTACTGTCTATTAATAACTGAGCAAATTGCATAATTACACTTTTGAATAACCTGTAACAATATATAGTAGTGCCACTGATGATAGGATCAATATATTGTATCATTAAAAAATATTTTTGAATTATGCAATTTCCTCAACTAAAAAAGCCCTCATCCATGCAGCATAAGCTACAGGGACGAGAGCTAATTCCCGCGGTTCCACCCTGATTGACGTCAATGTCCATCTTCTCCTTGATAACGGAGGAATCTCCGTTTCAGGCTACTTGTCCACTTTCACCTGAAAAGCTCTTAAGTGCCTTCTCCAGCATTAATTGCCGTTTCCCACCATCCCGGCTCTCTTACCAGAACTAATACAATAATCATTCTTATTCACTCATATTCGCTGGATACTTGTCTTAATCATCGCAACTCATTATATTTTCTTTAAACTTTAGCAAAATTAGTCTTAAATGTCAACGTCATTTTCCTCGTCTTGCTGAGACATATTTTCTTCATTTTTTATTTCCAAAGAATACTTGTTCATTAATGCAGCTACCGAACCTACAGCACCAATAACAGCCAGTCCCGGAACAGCCAAAGCTCCCACTAAACCTAGGACACCTGCGGCGGCAGGCACCTCTGCCACCTGCTTACCCTCTTTTAACACCCGAATTTTTGTTTCCCTGCCCTTTTGCACTATTTCCTGTAATCCATGCCAAAGCTCATGCTTTTGTCCTGAAGCTTTCCGCTCCGAAGGATCATATTGATTTTCCAAATAAATAATAGCATCCAGCACATCTCCCCCACATTTGTCCAGAGCATCCTTGGCTGTGGCGTAGTTGACTCCTGTTCTGCTTTTAATCTGGTCTATTTTTTTTAAAATCTCGTCCATTTTATCACCTCTAAAAGCATTTATGCCCGGGGATGGAATTTTTTATACCCATCACCTTAATAACAAATTATCACCCTTGCAATTTTTTAATTTTCATATAGGATTAGATTTTGTTTCAAATACCTGCCTCAGTACCTCCTACCTTATTATTTCTAAATACCGTAGAAAAATTTCAAAAAATCCCATCTTTTTTTCCGGATAAGAGTAATAGATTTCCGATAAATATGATCGGAACTTGCTAAACTGTTATATTTTTCTGCTCTTTAAATAGAGGAGTTTTAAATTATTAATTGAAAATAACCTATAAATGAAATGTTCCACTTTTATAATATATATCACTAGCGTTGCATAAAAACTTTTTTAAAAGTTCAACCCACTATATTTCTAAGCATCATTTTGATAATAATTGAATTTTTGTAATAAAATAACACATGGTTTTTTCTATTGTAGGTCAAGTGAG
>DUPU01000002.1 GCA_012838175.1 Clostridia bacterium | reverse complement strand
TGGGACAGGTCAAAAAATGAGGTTGTTCTCTACATATTTATGACAAAAGGGAAAAGCCGCTGGCCCTTTGGTATCAAGGGTTTGCGGCACTCTTTTGTGATTTTTGCTGTAAAAGTCGGGATTATATGGTATACCCTTTAAACCTTAATGTAAACACAAAAAATCGCAATATAAAATTGCGATTTTTTGGAGAAGCTCTATTTATTGTATTTACATTTTCTAATATTTACATTGATTGCATCTGCTGAATCTGACTTTGAGCTTGACTAATTTGGGTTTGATCAGCATTTTGCACCTGATACCAACCCTGTTGGCTCATATAATTGAATATTTGATGATTCGCCTGCAGTTCCTCCTGACAGATTTTTAATACATCAGAGAACAATGAATCGCAAGCAGTTTCTCTGGCCATACCGGCATAGGAATCAGCCAGATATTTTTGGTGCAAAAGACACTCATTGGCTATTGATTTATCATTTTGAGGCATAGTTTTTCCTCCTTTGTCGGTCTTATGACATCATTTTCCTTTTGGTAATATGCTGGCTCAAAGTATCATAATGTCTTTGGTGCATATTGGCAATATCCTGATACATACGTTTACATTGAGGGTCGGTTGTTTGATTTGCTGCTTCCTGAAACTTTTGGACATGTTGTTTTTCAATATCCAAATGGTCTGTAAGATACATCAGGTCTTTTTGGGAAAGCTGCTGCGACATAAATTATACCTCCTTAAAAAAGGGTATTATTGTTAATACTTAGGTGAAAAAGTAGCACAGTCGGTTTCTTCAGTACTTGAGGCATTGCGAGGCTGAATTTCAATTTCTTGTGCCCTGCACTGATCACCGCTTTCATAATATTGGCAGCTGTTAACCACACATTTTACCCGGCTAATGGTATCACTTTTATTTACTCTCATATTTTGCACCTCTTTTTTAGTTTTTTAATGGTTCTTCATTTATTATGCCTCAGAGAATATCTTTTATTCTGGTAAATTTTAGAATTAAAATTTAAATAGGTACTTTCATATATTCTTGATATTTACATTTCGGGCATTCCACTATATGAATACAAACTAAAGAACCCTGATTATTTTGTTTGTGCTCCCATTCTATTAATTCCGCGTCCTGGTAAGGACTGTACGGACCTTCATAATCCTCCACCATACCCAAATCATTCATGGAATTACCGCATATGGGACAAAATCCAGGTGTGGTAACACCGTTACAGAACCCACATCCCACAAACATTACTTATACCTCCAAGAGAAATAAAACCCGTGTTTAGCGGGTTTTATTATGATTTCTTTCTACCTTATGCAAAAATTCTTCAATTTTATTGGCACGCAAACCATCTTCTTCCGCCCAATGGCGAAAAGTTTTTTCCATTTCCGAATCTTCTTCTTTGATACGCATGGCAAATCTCTGATAATCTCTGACCAGTTCCTGTTCGTTTAAAAGAGATTTTGATAAAAAGTCATATACACTGGGTTCCAAAATTGTCCCTCCTTAAAGAAATTATTCTCTGGGCGTAAAAGTATCACAGGCAGTACCGTCTGAGGTCATTACAGACATACTTCCGCTGGAACGGACTTCAATTTCCCCGGCTTGACACAATTGATTTTCATTATATTTACATTCTTCAACAACACATTTTATTTTTCCCATTAAATTCACCTCCTATAGAATCTAAAATTATTCTTCCCCAAAATAAAAAAAATACTAAAAAAGAAAAAAGCGCAAGATGCGCTAAGTAAATGGTCAGACCTTAATATATTTCTGTGCTTTCTCCCGGTTTTAAAACCAAACATTTGCTTTGGGTTTGTGCTTCTACTTTTTCCTTAAATAAATGGGGATCTTGTGCAATCAAAGGCCAGGTATTATAATGCATGGGAATTACCGTCTTTGCTTTTAGCCACTTAGCTGCAATTACGGCATCCTCAGGACCCATGGTAAAATTATCTCCGATAGGCAAAAGCGCCACATCAATTTGATTATTCCTGCCGATAACCGTGTCCATATCCCCAAAAAGTCCGGTATCCCCTGCATGATATATACACAGATTATCCATCCAAATTAAAAAGCCACAAGGATTTCCGGTATAAATGATATCCTGATCATCAACAAAAGCAGAACCATGCCAGGCTTGAGTCAGCTTTACCTTTACCCCGTCAAAAATATATGCCCCCCCAATATGCATGTTATGAACTTTAGCTCCTTTTTGCTCGCAAAAGACAGCTAACTCATTGGGGGCAATAATGGTTCCCCCCGACTGCCGGGCAATTTTTATTCCGTCGCCCAAATGATCTCCGTGTCCATGGGAAATCAATATGTAATCTGCTTTAATATATTCAGGCTTTTTTGTTGCGGTGGGATTTCCCGTAAGAAAAGGGTCTATGATTATTTTTTTACTCCCCTCCAGCATAAAACATGCATGTCCATAATAACTGATCTTCATAACTATCCCTCCTATAAGAGTAATTATAGAGTAATTATTAAGTAGATTATACAATTAATTGGAAAGAAAAGCTATTAATTTGGAAAGTAAATTCAATCCTGGCAAAGAGCCAGTAATGCCAGGAAAAGCATAAACAGA
>DUPU01000032.1 GCA_012838175.1 Clostridia bacterium | reverse complement strand
GCCCAGCATTAAGGTGTTGACCAAAAAATAACTTGGCGCCGAATGATCTAAGATCATAAAGAAGAGAAAGGCCAGGCCAACCATGGCTATCGCGATAAAAAGGAGATATGTCCGGTTAATTCTCGCAGGAAGATTTCTTATAATATAAATGGCAATAATGTAAGGTACTGCCCAATACCAGCTGACAATTGACTTTAGATGAACAAAAGCCGGATTAATTACATGGTACATCAAACCTGAATTGATAGTAAGAAGAAAAATAAATACGCATAATGAAATTAGAGGTTTAGACGAACTCGTACTTTTTACTAATTGAAGATGAGACTTTTTATCGGTCCTTGCCCCCACCGGTAACTTAAAGACAAAGAATAGAGCCATGGCGAGCAGTATTTGGGCAAA
Source organism: Clostridia bacterium (assembly GCA_012838175.1). Taxonomy (GTDB): domain Bacteria; phylum Bacillota; class Dehalobacteriia; order Dehalobacteriales; family Dehalobacteriaceae; genus DUPU01. Next base: position 12,077 of record DUPU01000032.1, on the reverse strand, counting down.
TACCAAGCCTATCTCCGGAGATAAATGGATTGCCGTCATATTTAAAGTAATCATTAAAATATTTGAATATATAAGCACATCAGCAGCAGTTTTTAACCGTTCATTGTACGGGGTAAATTTTTTATAGAAAAATCCCCAGGCAGCTACTGATCCACCGGCCAAAAAAGATGTAATTACAAGGGAAGCATACCAAAAGAAAGAAGGAGAAAAAAAGAATACACTATTACCAATAATAACAAAAACAATGGAAAATAACATAAATGTTCTAGCGTTATTTTCAGATTTAATAAAAAAACCGGAACTAATTAAACCAATAAAATGGACAGCTATAGACCCAAAAACCATCAGCGAGACATTTAGTTCATATTTATTGCCAAAAGCATATAAAACCTGGCCCTCAAAGGGAACGGCCAGCAACCAAGAAAAATACAAGGAAAAAATCATAATTGATAAACTGCGATTATTAATTTTCTTTATCATTCTAATCATCCTTAATGGTTGTTTGAGTAAAAAAACATTTGTATGCTTATATGCGTGACTGAATAAGCTTTTAAGAATAAAGCTACTATTAGAATTTGAAGAGATGTATATAATACATATTAATATATATAAGCTAAATACTCTACAATTTTTTCCCTTCTGATATTCATTCAGACAAAAACTCCGTTGATTTTTCTAGAAAGTTTATTTTTCGCTTACGTTTATTCCGAATCATATCTACAAAAAATCGCCTTTATTTATGGTACGGATGTCTCTCAATAATCTTAAAACTCCGGTACAGCTGCTCTACAAGTATTAAACGCATTAGCTGGTGGGGAAAGGTCATCCGCCCGAAGGACAGCCTAAAATCAGCTTTACTTATTAAGGAATCCGCCAGTCCTACAGAACCTCCAATGAGAAAGGTAATGTCACTTTTCCCTCTTACCCCTAAATTACTTATCATCTCCGCCATTTCTTCCGACGATAGGTTCTTGCCCTGAATATCCAGGGCAATTAAGTAGGTACCGTCTTTCAGGTACCTACTGATTTTTTCCCCTTCTTTATCTTTGATTAATTTTAACTCCGTTTCCGAAAGATGATCAGAGGTTTTCTCATCGGAAACTTCAATTATTTCCACCTTGGCATGGGGAGACAATCTTTTCACATACTCATTAATTCCCTGAGTGAGATATTTTTCTTTAATTTTACCTACAGCAATGATTCTAATATGCATATGCCCACCGTTTACCTTAATCTACCTTTTATCCCATGAGCTTTGCCGTCTCCGGTCCACTTGTCCGGACCTTACACAACCTTAGCGAGCCAACTCCCCTAACTTTACAGAAAGCTCCAACTTTTCACCATTCCTTACAACCACCACTGAGATGGTGTCACCCACCTCTTTTTTAAAAACAACATCTTGCAAGTCGAACCGGTTGGTAATTTTTTCACCGTCAATTTGGATGATTATATCATATCGCTTCATGCCCGCCTTAGCGGAAGGACCACCCGGTTGAGGGTCAACCAGTACTCCGTAATCCACCCCCAGGTCATTATATTCCGCCAATTCTTTATCCACATCACGAATCATATAGACACCCAATGCAGGCCGAATCACTTTTTTGTATTTAATCAGATCGGATACAATTTCCTGCACCGTATTGGACGGAATGGCAAAACCCATGCCTTCAAAGCCTGCCCGGGCTATTTTAATGCTGTTTATTCCAATAACTCTCCCTTTAACATCCACCAAAGCTCCGCCTGAATTACCCGGATTAATGGCTGCGTCCGTTTGGATTAATCTGAACTGCAGCCCTTCTTCCGTTACTAACAAACGATTAAGTCCGCTAATGATACCTTGGGTGACAGAGCGGGCAAACTCAGCCCCGCCTGGATTTCCAATGGCTACCGCCAAGTCACCTACCCTAAGGTCGTCAGAATTGCCAAACCGGGCAACCGTTAAATTTGAGGCTCTAATCTTAATTACCGCCAAATCAGTCCTGGGATCAGTTCCCACAATCTCCGCCGGGATCTGCCGCCCATCTGCAAGACTTACAATTAATTTACTTGCTCCCGCCACTACATGATTATTAGTCACTATGTAACCGGCCGGATCAAAAACAACTCCCGAACCGGTACCTTTTTCCACTTCCTGCTCTCCCCGAAAGAAATCGGTATAAATATCCCGATTGCTGATACCTACCACAGCAGGTCCCACTTGTTCCGCTATCGCCACAACGGCTGTTTTATCTGTCACATCTCCGGCAGGGGGAATATTAATCTCCGGTGTGGTTTCCGATCCCTCTTGAGGCTGTTCCGCCACCAATAGTCCCATTGATTGTGCGGCACTAAGGGCGACAAATCCTCCCACCACCGCACAGATCAGCATCATAGCAATATAAAACAGGATACCCCGACGTCTTTCATAATAATGATAATCATCATTAAAATAACTCATAAGTTCATCCCTCCTACCGTATTGTACCAACAAATACTTGAGGATATGCCTTACATCCGCTTAATTTTAATCATTTCATGGGCCTGAAAGCGGGGCGCTACAGTTAAGTCAACTCCATTTAAAATCTGCTTGTCTTCTTCCTTCAATACTGCCCTTACGGAATGATAAGCAATTTGCGGGGTATTATTTACTGCACTTAAATGAGCCAAAATCACATGCTGGGTACGGCCGGTAATTATTTCGGCCAAAGCTTCACCAGACGCCCTGTTGGATAAATGTCCTTTGTCCCCGGCGATTCTTTTCTTCAAATGAAAAGGATAGGGGCCTTTTATCAACATTTCCTCATCGTGATTGGCCTCAAAGATGATTGCTTCCGCTCCGGAAAGGGCTTTTTTTATACCCGGTGTAATACAGCCGGTATCAGTGGCGATACCGATTCGGCAGTCCCTGTGGTAAAAAACCATCCCCACCGGCTGCACCGCGTCATGATAAGTTTTAAAAAAATCTATTTTTAAATCACCGATTTCCATCCCGTACTCGTATTCCCTTTTATTACATTCCGCCACTTTTCCGATACAATTTAACTCCTGCCAGGTCTTCGGAGATGCATAGATAGGAATATTATAACGCCGGGACAAAACACCTAACCCTTTAATATGGTCCATATGTTCATGAGTGACTAATAATGCCTGAATCTCTTTTATATCTATGTTTATTTCTTGTAATGCCTGAACAATTCGTTTGCCGGAAAAACCTGCGTCCACTAAAACTTTAGTCTTTTTCGTTCCTACATAAATACAATTTCCTGAACTTCCGCTAAACAAAGTAGCACATTCCATATGTTAATTGCTCCTTAATCCTTAGTACCTACTTATTTATTCATTGGTAAGAAAAAATCCTTCATTAATACACTATAAAATACACTGTAAAAAACCGGCTTCCGCCATAACTTAATTTACTCTCCTCACATCTGCCCCTAAAGAGCGAAGCTTCGCTTCCATGTGCCGGTACCCCCGGTCAATAACCTCCAATTGTTGAATTTCACTAATACCGACAGCGGCCAAACCTGCCAGAACCAGAGCCGCTCCGGATCTTAAATCCAAAGCTTTAACCGAAGCCCCGCATAATTTTTCCACCCCTTGAACTATTGCCGTCCGCCCTTCCACCTTTACTTTTGCTCCCATTCTTTTTAGTTCAATGCCTAATTGAAGCCTGTTTTCAAATACATTTTCTGTTATCAAACTTGTCCCTCTGGCCAGGGACAATAATGCCATCATTTGGGACTGCATATCCGTAGGAAATCCGGGATAAGGGAGAGTTTTCACATCCACCGACCGGATAAATTCCGGTCCTGCCACAAAAATGCCGCTATCTGTTTCTTCAATGTAAGCTCCGGTTTCCTTCAGCTTCGCAATTATGGGCTTTAAGTGAGTCAGTATCACATTTTCCACCATAATACTGCCCCCCGTTATAGCCGCCCCTACCATAAAAGTACCGGCCTCAATCCGGTCCGGAATAATACTGTATCTAGTCCCATATAAATGCTTCACGCCGTCAATTTTAATTACATCCGTTCCCGCTCCCCGGATTCTGGCCCCCATGGAATTAAGAAAACTGGCTAAATCCACAACTTCCGGTTCTTTGGCTGCGTTCTCCAATACCGTTTGGCCTTCGGCCATTGTCGCTGCGATCATGATATTTTCCGTTGCCCCCACACTGGGAAAATCAAGATAAATCCTGGCTCCATGCATATGGGAACGGCTGGCTTTGATAAAACCATGCTCTATACTAATCCTGCAACCTAATTGAGTCAACCCTTTAATATGTAGATCCATCGGTCTGGAACCGATCTGACATCCCCCCGGCAGGGATATTTCCGCTATTCCTTTTCTCGCTAATAAAGCCCCCAGGAGTAAATTAGATGCCCGAAGCCTTTTCACCATATTATAGTCAGCCAGATGACCAATCCCTTCCGGCACCGTTAAACGCAAAGTATCACTACCAGGCCAATGAACCTTAACCCCTAAAGTATCCAGTATTTCTGTCATGATCAGAACATCCCCAATTTGGGGGACGTTTTCCAATACGGTTTCTCCTTCTCCTAAGAGTGCAGCCACAATAACAGCCAAAGCAGCATTTTTCGCCCCGCTAATCTTTACTTTTCCTTCTAACCGGGCCGGCCCCTTAATTATCAGCTTGGACAACTGTATTCCCCCTTTAACCGTCACATATTTATATTCGACCGCTAAAGTTTTATTCCTCCAATATATTAATTATCTTCGTCTAATTACTGGAAAAAGCTCAAACGAAAAAGCCTGCTGACATTTCTCTGTCAACAGGCTGAAAGCCTTGGAAGGGATAAAAAACAGTGCATATAAAATTTAGGATAAACTCCGGCAAAATTGAATTTCAAATCCTTTGACATCTACACCGATACTTTTCTCAAAGGCTCTGTCTATGGTTTCCCCTTTGCCCAACTCCTGCAGAAGACGATATAAAATATCCTCCCCGTATTTACTGACCAAAAAATCAACCATCGCCAGGGACTGACGATAAGCAGCACTTTGATTAGGCAATAAATCAAAATCTTTATCCATTTCAGAAAGCGGATAAATTTCTTGTGTGCCATTTAACTCCATTTCAAAACCTGTAATGCTTCTTTCCACTCTTTGGGCAATTCCTTCCGTAAGCCAGCGGGGGTAATTTCCTCCTGTAATATAATCTACGACAAAATGGGCATATTCATGGGACATTGGTCCCTCAGACTTAAACCGTTCTGTCATATCTCCCTCTTTAATCCAATAATTAGGTGATAGAATTCTGATCACACCGGCCCAGTATACGCCCATGGCTCTTTCATTTGCCGCCCATCCAAAACTCCGGTTCAAGGAAAGTGTATCAGGGTATATAATAATAGGGATTTTTTCCTCATTATTGAATTTCAGAAACCTGTTTACCGGCTCCAAAGCTTCTTCCGCCGTATCTAAAACCATCCTGGCCACATTTTCATCTCCCGGTTGGAAACGCAAGACAAACCTATTCCCCGCTAACTCTTGCCAATGACGGGTTTTCCACGTCATAGAAAAACGAACATATTCCCGAAAAACTTTATAAACCATCATCTTTGGCAAATTCGGATATTTAATTGACAGGACTAATAAAAATAATAATCCTATAATCACCCCATTAACCAGTAGCCTGATCATACGTTTGGGGCAAAAGAAACCTTCTTTCATGTCAACCCCTCCCCCCTGGGCGACACAGATCTGTTCCATGTCAAACATCTTATGTCAAATCCACATTTAGAACTACTATATTATACTATAAGTATGCTGCAGGTTCATTGGTAATTCTAACAAGGAAAAAGGTATTAAAAAAAGAACCCTTGCAGGTTCTTTTTAACTTACTTCTTTTGGGGCCCCGACAGGGCAAACCTCGGCACAATTACCGCATTCAATACACCCTTCTTCGTCAATTACGTATATATCGTCTCCTTCACTGATTACCTCAACAGGACACTCGGGTGCACATGCCCCACAGGCAATGCATTCATCACCAATACGGTAAGCCAAAATTCTCGCCTCCTCAACTACAATGAATGGGAAAAATTATACTACCTGGTAACCCGCATCAGCGATAGCTTTTTTTAATGCATCCACCCCAACAACATGGGTATCGAAATCAATCGTTACCGTCTGATCATCCAAGGTTACTTCTGCTGAACTAACCCCTGGGAGAGCCTTAACCGCTTTTTCCACTGCATTCTTACAATGTCCGCAGGTCATTCCTTCAACCCGAAGCACAATAGTGTCTATCCCGCTTCTGCATCCACATGCCTCACACATCTTTTTTCACCTCCATCATAAGTAATTATTCTAATTCATTGATAAAACGTTCCGCCGCCATCGCCGCTTCCGCTCCGTCTCCGACAGCCGTGCTCACCTGACGCAGGAACTTTTTCCGGACATCCCCGGCGGCGAATACCCCGGGAACAGAAGTCATCAATAAATCTCCCGTCTTAATATATCCTTCTTCCGTTAATTCAACCGCCCCAGCCAAAAATTGAGTATTAGGAATGTTTCCAACAAAGACAAAAACCCCATCCACAGGCTCAGCCGTTACCTCCCCGGTTTTAACATTCCTAAGCATCACCTGCTCTACACCCTTACTCCCGCCTTTAATCTCTTCGATTACAGTATCTAAAACAAAACGAAGTTTTTCGTTTTTCTTGGCCCGTTCCTGAAGAACTTTTGCGGCCCGAAAACTGTCTCTCCGATGAACTAATACCACTTCCCCGGCATATTTAGTTAAAAACATGGCTTCCTCCAAGGCAGAGTCTCCTCCCCCGGCCACCAGCACCTTCTTTTCCCGGAAAAATGCTCCGTCACAGGTGGCACAATAAGAAACACCCCGGCCATGGTATTCCTTTTCTCCCGGTACATCCAGGAAACGAGGCCGGGAACCGGTGGCAATGATCACAGCAGGAGCCGAATAATTCCCGTTTTCCGTTACCAGCAGCTTATCCCGTGATGAAAAATCAACTTTATTAACTTCTTCTGTTTTAAACTCTGCCCCAAATCGGGTTGCTTGTTCCATAAAACTCATCATTAACTCCGGGCCTCCGATGCCTTGAGGAAAACCGGGATAGTTTTCTATCCTTTCAGTCATTGCCGCCTGTCCACCAGGCATAGACTTTTCCAACAGCAATGTTTTCAGCCCGCCTCGGGCGCCGTAAAGTCCGGCGGTTAACCCTGCGGGGCCCCCACCTACAATAATTAAATCATATTTCATATTATCTCTCCCTATCAGACGCTTATGAACTTTCATAATACAAGAGTCCATGACCACATCAATTCCTGCATCCTGTGCTTTTTTCCTTGCTTCTTCATTGACAATACCTTCTTGCATCCAAATCATCTTCGCCCGCCTTTTTATGGCCTGATCCACTATCGGTCCTACCGCCTCGGATTTCCGAAAAATATTAACAATATCCAAGGAAATTCCTGCAGGCAAAGACATTAAATCAGGATAGCTGGTCTTTCCCAGCACCTCTGCTTCCGTAGGATTAACAGGAATAATATCATAACCGTTTTCCTTCAAGTATTTTGCTACCTTAAAACTTGCCCGTTCCGGGTTACCGGAAAGACCGACAACAGCAATAGTTTTTGCATTTTTTAAATCCACTTCTCCGCCCCCAATACCCTATGGGAGTATATATTTACTTTATTATGTAATATCCCGTATTTTTTTTCAACCCTACAAAAATTATTTTTTGCTAACTTAATACTATTTATGTAAAACAAAAGCCGGATTGCCAAAGCACCCGGCTAAATTACATATTAATCTAAATACTTAAGAGGATTAACAGGATTTCCGTTGATTCTCACCTCAAAGTGAAGGTGAGACCCTGTGCTTCGACCGGTGCTTCCTACCCGTCCGATTATTTCACCCCGTTCAACCTTCTGTCCGGAACTTACATTGTAAGAGGAAAGATGGGCATACCAAGTTTGTATTCCATTTCCATGGTTGATTCTGATTATCTTGCCATAGTTTCCGTCTCTTCCTGCATATGTAACTGTACCGGCTTCCGCTGCCCGAACCGGGTCACCGGTAGATCCATCAATATCTAAACCGGTATGAAATTCTCGATGACGATAACCAAAGCGGGAAGTAATGGAACCCCTAATCGGCCACCTCAAAGAGCCGCTGCCTCCGTCGTCCCGGGAAGCCAGCTCCAGCTTTGTCCCTCTGACTACAACCTTGTTGACAGGCTCGGAAAGCACTGTGCCGCTGATAAACTGCTTGTCCACTTCTTTGCCGTTCTCTTTAACAACAAGGTATTTGAACTCTTTTGACCCGTCTTTTCCGGATTGTTTCACTTTCTCCTTACCCCTGAGCATATTACTGTCATTTTCCACTGTTACACCATAGGGTATCTTTTTAACTTCTGTCAGCTCAGCTACTGTAGTGACATGAATGGCGGGATCCATCTTCACCAGCTTAATCTCATCCCCAATTTGCAGCTTATCCGGATTATATTCGGGATTAGCCTCCTCTAAGTCTTTCACGCTCATATTATTAGCCTTTGCGATGGACCAAAACGATTCTCCCTTCTCCACTGTATGGGTGACTATTTTTTCCGCACCTACAGTCAAAAGTTGAAAAGCTTGCTCCTCGTCAAGAATTTTATGCACCGGTACATTTTTTTCCGCAATTTCTACATTTTCTTTCAGTTGGACTTTAACCACTGTTATTCCTTTGCCGACAGGTGTGTAATGGCTTTTTATTCTTTCAAGCAGGTTCTCTGCCGTCTTCTTATCAGCAAGAACTGCTTTTTCCTCACCGTTAACAATAAAAGCAGCACCCGGCACCAGTATATTAAGTTCCTGCTCTAGCAGCTGGCCAATATCCTCGGTTAATATCCGGTCTTTTTTATTAACTTTAATCTCTTTAATTTCAATCCTGTCTTCTGTGGTCACAGCCATGCCCAATTCCTCTGATTTTGTTTCCAGGAATTTTGAAACCGCCTGCTCTGCCTGCTCTTTATTATCACATATTAATACTTGCTTACCGTTTACCGTAACGGCATAAGCAATACTGTTTACAATATGTATCCAAATTCCCGCCAACAAAACCAAAGTCAAAAAACCGGCGGCAAACATTATCTTTTTCTTTGCTAAAGGATTATTCCCTGATAATCTACTTTTTCTTTGTTTCCTTATTTCTAGATCATCTTTCGAAAAAGTATACATGCCTTCCCCCTTTTCCCGATTGTCGGGGACCCCGCCGCAGGATTTCTCCTACTTCCCCATTTTCTCTAAAAATCTACCGTTAAGTATACCATAATTTTGCTTTACAGTAAATTATAAATTTAGCCGTTTCACCAAAAGCAACCTTCCTCTTTTAACCTCTATAAGTTTTAAGTTATGTGGCTAAATAAATAAAATAAAGGCCGACAAGAACTAAAACTGTTCCACTGAAATAATTCACAATCTGAGAATATTTTTGAAACGTTTTTATGCTTTTTAATAATCCGGTAAAGGTTCCCGCCAAGATTAAGGGCATACCATGTCCCAATCCATAGAAAAAAAGCAAACCTCCCCCAAGGGAAACATTTCCCGTTGAGGCCACAATGGCAAGTATAGCCACCAGAACAGGAGTGGCACAAGGTGAGGCCACAATTCCGAAAAACAACCCTACGATAAAGGCCCCGAAAAAGCCGCCCAGTCTGGGAGGAGCTGCTTTTAATCCCGGTAGTTTCATCCGCCATATCTTTAAAAGGTTTAATCCCATGAAAACACTGATGCCCCCAGCAACCAAATACCATACCATCCCCAATGCCCCAAAAATATTCCTGACGCTCACGGCCAATATGCCCAATACGGCAAAAGTAATGGACATCCCCAAGACAAAAAACAGAGACAGGGAAAAGCCCTTAAACCTGGACGCCTGGCCATATCCCCCAATATAACCAATGATCACAGGAACAATCGCCAAAATACAGGGACTGACACTGGTCAGCAGGCCTGCGACAAAAACAGCAAGAAAGGTACTAAAAGAAATGTTCTGCAGCAACTGGGGTACAGTATCAACGAGAAAGGTTTCCATAAAACAAACTCCTTAAAAATCAAACATCCACTACCTGAAGCCAGATAGCACACTCCAGTCGTATCTTCTGCAGTTGGCAACCTAGTTGATAAGGCTGAAAAATATCATGGTTAAAAGCATCCGCATTGGCATGGCAGCCTCCGCTGCAATAAAATCTAGCCCAGCATTTCATACAATGGGGTTTATTATATATATGCGCCCTTTGGAATTTTTTCACCATCTCCCGGTTTACTACTCCGGAATTCACACTTCCCATCTTGTACTCCGACCGGCCCACAAATTGATGACAGGGATAAAAGTCCCCTTCAGGAGTAACCACCATATATTCATGGCCTGCCCCACACCCGGTCAGTCTTTTGGGTAAACAGGGCCCATGATGAAGATCCAAATTAAAATGGAAAAAATTAAAAGGTCTGCCTTGGGCTTTTCTTTTTCGATAATAACGGGCCAGCTTTATATACTCTTCTTTGAGAGCCGGCAAATCCTTTTCCGTTAAGGCATAGTCCTCTTCCTCCGCCGCTACTACCGGTTCCAGGGAAATAATATCATACCCCTCCTCCACCAAATGAAGGGCATCCTCAAAAAAATCCTTGTTCCACCCGGTATAAGTTCCCCGTACATAGTAGTTCCGGTGTTCTCTGCTCTCCACAAACCGTTTTATATTTTGGTTAATCACCCGGTAGCTGCCTTTTCCCGAAGGAAATTTTCTCACTCTGTCATTAACCTCTTCCCGCCCGTCCAGACTCAAAACAACACTTATATTTTCCCGGTTAAAAAACTCCTGGATTTCTTCATTTAAAGCCACCCCATTGGTGGTTAAAGTAAATCTTATCTCTTTCCCGTATTTAGATTCTTGTTTCCGACCATAAGCTATTAATTCTTTGACCACATCAATATTCATCAAAGGCTCGCCGCCGAAAAAATCCATTTCGCAATGCTTCCTGGAACCGGAATGTTCCATTAAGTAATCAATAGCCTTCTTCCCGATATCAAGGGGCATTAATAACCGCTGTCCCCCAAAATGCCCGCTTCCGGCAAAGCAATAGGCACACCGCAGGTTGCAATCATGAGACACATTTAAACATAAGGATTTTAAAACCGGTTTTGCGGGGGGTTCATATTTTCCTTGATAAATGTCTTCAGAAAAAATCAGCCCGCTCTCTGCCAATTCCAAAACTTCTTCTTTTAATTCCATTACTTGACTATGTTCATACTTACCTTCTATTCCCTGCAGGGCCTCTCCCAAGTCACCCTCTTTTTTTTGCAGCGCATCATGAAAGTCCCACATTAATTCATCTATCACATGAATTGATCCGGAATTTACATCCAACAGGATTTTTGTCCCCTCAATTTCAAATTTATGAGTGTCATCTACATTAAATTTTAGTCCCTTCTCCAAAATCCCATTCCTCTCATAAAAAAATTAGGCCCTATCCCCAAGGAGATTAAGGCCGTATTTCCTTACTTCTCACAAACTTGATTTCCCACAGTGCAAGAAGTTTTGCAAGCCGACTGGCAGGAAGTTTGGCAGGTCCCACAGCCTCCGTCCTTAACAGTTGCTTTTAAGTTTCCGGTCACTACAGTTTTAATATGTTTTCCCATAATCCTTTTCCTCCTGTATGTAATTTTAATTATTGACCTTTATGTGTTATGTCAAATATTATACCATACCATATTAATTTTTACACGCATTAAATGACGATAGCCAAAGGGACGGTTTTTACCGTCCCTTTGACTTTAAAAGTGGAGCGGGTGATGGGAATCGAACCCACGTAACTGGCTTGGGAAGCCAGCGCTCTACCATTGAGCTACACCCGCAAAAAATATATTAAAGCATTAAATTTAAAGAAAACAAAGAGCAGTTATAGAACTGCTGATTTTAAAATGGCGGAACTGACGGGAGTCGAACCCGCGATCTCCGGCGTGACAGGCCGGCATGTTAGACCACTACACCACAGTTCCTTATAAATGGTGGGCGATGACAGGATCGAACTGCCGACATCCTGCTTGTAAGGCAGGCGCTCTCCCAGCT
>DUPU01000001.1 GCA_012838175.1 Clostridia bacterium | reverse complement strand
CCATCAGGTTTACCGGCTTCTGAATGAAGACATTCCCTGCATTTGGCTGTATCAACGCAGCGATATGTGGGTGGTAAACAGCAGGATCAAGAATTTTATGGTTTCTCCTTACCGGAATTGGACTCATGATATGTGGCGGATGGAGATTCAATGAAAAAATATATCATTTTCCGACTCCTATTAATGATTCCCATCATTTTAGGGGTGTCTATGATCGTTTTTTTCATATTTTCTCTGGTACCCGGTGATTATGTGGATTCTTTGGCACTGAATAACCCTGGTTATTCTGAGGAAAAGATTGATGCTCTCAAAGAAAAATTTGGTTTTGATGAGCCTATTCCTGTGAGATATATTAAATGGCTGCATAACGCCGTGAAGGGTGATTTTGGGGAATCCTTTGTGTGGCAGCGCCCGGTTACGGAAGTGATAAAAATTTTTGTAAAGAATTCCTTTCTTCTGGCCTTTTTTGCTTTTATCTTACAGATTATGGTTGCTGTTCCCTTAGGAGTTTATTCTGCCGTAAAGAAATACTCTCCCATGGATCGGGTGCTGACTTTATTTTCTTTAGTGGGGATATCTGTTCCCTCGGTAGTTTTGGCTTTGTTTTTGAAGAAAATTTTTTGCCTGGACTTAAAGCTCCTTCCCATGTCCGGCATTAGAACTTTAGGTGTTGAGCTTACCGGGGGCGCGCTGGTTATGGATGTTTTTCTGCACCTGCTCTTGCCGGCGGTTGTCCTGGCTCTGGTGCAGATTCCTGCTTTAATGCGCCATACCAGAGCGGCAATGCTGGAAGTGCTGAATGAAGACTATATTCTAACCGCCCGGGCCAAGGGCCTTCCCCGGAGAAGAATTCTTTTTCAGGATGCTTTAAGAAATGCTTTAATCCCCATAATCACCATATTGGGTATGTCGGTACCGGATCTCTTTGCCGGTGCCGTTATTATTGAAAGCATCTTCGGGATTCCGGGAGTAGGGAAGGTGGCCTTGGATGCAGTCAGCCAGAGGGATTTTCCTTTTCTCATGGGGTTTACCATGTTTCTTACGGTACTCACTCTTTTCTCCAATATGATTACCGATCTTTTATATGCCTTAGTAGACCCCCGCATTAAAACCAAGGGTGAGAGCAGGACATGACAGGTTTTATTAAGAATTTGCCCGGTAAGATGAATAAAAGAGTGCAAGCAGGATTGATTCTTCTCACGGCAATGGTGCTTTTTTGTTTTTGCGGTCCTTTGTTTTCTCCTTATGAACTCCGGGAGACGAACCTTTTGGAAGTGAAGCAACCGCCAAGTTTTTCCCATTGGCTGGGGACAGACGGGGCGGGGAGGGATGTGCTCTTAAGATTGATGTACGGGGGAAGAATCTCTTTGCTGGTCGGATTCAGCGCAGTGGTCCTGGAAGTGGTTTTGGGAACATTGATCGGCTTGGCGGCCGGGTTTTACGGTGGACTGGTGGATCATTTTCTCATGCGTTTGGTGGATGTGGTGTACAGCATCCCTTTTTTGCCTGTTCTTCTTCTGACCTCAGCGGTGATGACGGAACTGCAGGTTTCCCCTGATTTTCGCATTTATTTTATGATTTTGTTGATGGGTGTGTTCGGCTGGCCCTATTTGGCCCGGTTAGTGCGCGGCCGGGTGCTGTCCTTGCGGGAAGAGGGTTTTATAATTGCTACGGAGGTACTGGGATTAAGGGATTCCCGGAAAATTTTCCGGCATCTTTTGCCCAATGTGGTTCCGCAAGTGTTGGTTGCCGGAACTTTGGGTGTAGCAGCGGCTATTTTAACAGAGGCGGTTTTAAGTTATTTAGGAGTTGGTGTTTTACCCCCTTATCCCTCCTGGGGTAACATGGTGCAGGCAGTTAATGATTTTAATGATTTTAAGTACAGGATGTGGCTTTGGCTTCCCCCGGGGATAGCAATTTTTCTCACGGTGGCGGCTATTAACCTAATTGGTGAGGGATTAAAAGATGCCCTTGAT
>DUPU01000031.1 GCA_012838175.1 Clostridia bacterium | reverse complement strand
CCACGGGTATGAACCGTGTGCTCTGACCAACTGAGCTACACCGCCTTAATTCGTTACTTTTAGATTATGCCTGAACAAGTGAAAAATGTCAATACATATTAACAGGTTTTTTACTCAAAAAAAATTCCAGTTTTATTTCTATTATCGAAAAAGGATTATTATTTTGATAGCATCAGCTTGGCTCCGGCAGCTAAAAGAAGCACCCCCAAAACTTTCATCCAAGTGATCGGGCATTTTTCAAATCCCAACAAACCGGTACTATCAATAAGCATGGCTGTTGTAACCTGTCCCACAATAATAGCGGTAGTGGCGTTGGCGACACCTACTTTAGGCATGCTGGCCACTACTCCGTATATAATTAATACACTGATAAATCCTCCCAAATAACCGTACCAAGGGACCTCTCCCAGTTTTCCTAAATGGCCCCGGCCTAATTTGAGCCCAAATAAAGCAATTACCACGGTTAATAGTCCGATAATATGAACCATGAAGGTTGCTTCCAATTGCCCGATAATTTTTGACATATAGGAATTGAGGGTTCCTTGAACAGCCATAGCTACACCTGATAATGCGGCAATAATCAAAGGTAAAAAAATATCCATAGTTACTCCTTTATTTAGTGGGTATAAAATTTTGAATTGTTCAAAACTTTTGTTATTTTTTCCCTTATCAACTGATTATATACTTTTCTCAACCTTTTCCATCAAGATTTCAGTTGCCAAACAGCTTCTCATAGACGCCTACCGTTTCTGCCGCAGTTTTTTCCCAGGAAAACTTTGCCGCATGCCTTAAACCTTTTCGGCCCAGTTTTTTTGCTCTTTCCGGATCGGATAAAAGATCGAAAAGACTTTGGGCTAATTCTAGAGGGTCATAGGGATCAAATAGCAGTGCTTTGTCCTCAACCACTTCAGGAAGGGAAGAAGCACGGGCAGCCAAGGTGGGAGTACCGCAAGCCATTGCCTCCAGTGGAGGCAGACCGAATCCCTCATAATAGGAAGGATATACAAAAACCCGGGCTGCATTGTAAAAGTAGGGAAGGTGATGTACCGGGACAAATCCGGGAAAAATAACCTGAGCATCTATATTTAGGGCGCTGATAAGAGCATCTATATAATCCTGCTCCTTTTGCCTTCTCCCCGGCAAAACAAGATAAATGGGTTTTTTTACCTCGTCTTTGATTTTAGAAAAAGCTGTTATCAAAACCTTGATGTTTTTTCGGGGACTGAAACCTCCAACATATAAAATGTAGTCCTCCTTAATCTGATAGTTTTCGGCCAAAAATCCCCGGCACATAGATCTGTCTAAAGGTTGATATATAGGCTCCGGTGCTTCAGAAATAACATCAATTCTTTCACTGGGATAACCGAATATTTTTTCAATATCCCTTTTCGACCACCGGGATACGGTAATAATCCGGTCCGATTGCTCCATGATCCGAGGCATTTCCGTCAGAAAAGTTTTTAAATACCCTTTACCTACTGTTTCCGGATAAATATACGGTATCAAATCATGTACCGTAACCACCTGGCGGCACTTTTTGGTCCTGGGCAGTCCAATGCCGTTTTGGGGCACGTGATAAACATCAATTTTTTCCTGAACCAATGCCTGTGGCAAAAAGCATTCTTCCCAATATTCGTTGTTTGTTTCTATTTTGCTAAATTCCTCATTATTGGTTATGTCCAAATTGACATACTCTTCCCCCGGCCAAAAAGGACGATAATTATTTTTGTCTGCCCTTTTTTTTAAATGATATATTAACTGATATGTATAGGTACCTATACCGGTACCACGATACCAAATCGCCCCTCGGGCATCTATTCCGACTCTCATATTATCTCCTTCCCGAATCATTTTCTTACTCCTGCACCTTTAAGCAGGGATAAGTAAATACCTTTATTTCGGTCTTAAAAACATCGTTTTCTAAGTAAAGATAACCCATGGTGGATAAGCGCCGATTCCGCACAGGAGTCCCCGGATTAAATACTAAAACATCCTGTTTTATTCTTCGGCCATGACTGGGTTTAAACACAACGGGAAAAGACTGGATTAACGGTTGATGGCTATGGCCAAATACGATACAATCCAGCGGATTCTCAAACAAAAAAGGTTTAATCACGATTTCATAAATCAAGCCATATTGCTCCGATTTTTTTACATGGTTTCCGTCCAATTCATCCCCATGGATCATGCCTATTCTGTATCCTGCCACTTCAATTACCCTTTTTCTGGGTAAGGTGTCACCAAAGAACTCCAGATCATGATTGCCTGCCACAGCATAAACAGGCGCAAAGGAGGCTATTTCAGACAAAACATCCGGTGTAACGATATCTCCGCAATGGAGAATTAAATCCACACCTGTTAAGCCTTCCTTCATGCGCTGGGATATTGTTTCAAACTTATGCGGTACATGGGTATCGGAAACTACTGCTATCTTCAATATCTCACCTCCAAAGGCTATATGTGGAAACATTGCTTTTTTTCAGTTGCCGGAGGATTGAATTCCCCATAAAATTTTCAGATAAAACTTTTCGTAAAGCTGTCGATCTCCCGCTGTTGTTCCAAATAACATTTCAATTTATTTGTTAAAAAACATTGATAATCCCGTGTATGGTTCTCATTCTGAAAATACTTATTAATAATCCTCCAGGGTATTTCCGGGAACTGGAGAAAAGCCCCCAGCACTTCTTTATGCCTTGGTTCTATCGGTACATAATTATGGTACGCATTTAATATTTGTTCCGCCGCTGCCGGTTCCCACCGTCCCCTGCTCAAAGTACGACGCAATAACCTCCACAAATCAGTCACAAAAATATCTAAAGCAATGGCGTCAAAATCTATCATAAATATATTTTTTCCTTGGCGAATAAAGTTCCGGGACGCTGTGTCCCCATGAACTAATCCGCCCCAATCCCTGGCTTCGTCCACCAAATCCTGGTAATGGGATTGGCTTAACCTCTCTATGCTCTTTTCCGCATGGTACAAAAGCCAGTTACCGTGCTTTAATAAAATTTCTTCAAATCCGCCGGACACTAATCTATCCCGGGCCAAGCTTAGGTATTTCCGCAAATCCGCTGTCCTTTCTCTTAGTTTTTTCGGCCATTTTCCCAGTTTATTTTTGGCCTGATAACCAGGATGAGGAATAAAACCAATACTGGCTCGATGAAACCGGCCCAAAACCTCTGCCGCAAGCACCATGTCCTCAAGATTATGGTAATCCAGTTCCCTACCTTCCAACCATTGTTGAAGATAATAAACTGAGCCCTGATAAGTAACCGCCATTTCTTTATTTTGGGTAGGGTAACAACGGGCCAAATTAGAAAAACCCTGGCCCTGAACATAGTCCATGGCGTCCATCATAAACAGTACGCGGTCAAGGTTTTTATTGCTTTTTTTCAGGCATCTGACTCCATTATCGGTTCTAATCCGGAAAATATCCCGTACTATTTCCACTTCCCGGGGGCTTTCTCCCCAATAAGCCAAAATTTCCTTAACTGCACCAATATCCATTTTTTCCTCCTTATTTACAATACTTTTCTTCGAAGAATTGAGCAAATTTTTCCTGATAGGATAATTTCCGTATCGCAGACATTAATTTTTTTAAATAGCCCTCTTCTTGCCATGGATATTTCCCAATAAAATAACGATTAGCCAAACGCCATACCTTTTGGGGAAATTGGAAAAATGCCAGCATCACCTGGTATTGCTCCGGCTCCAACGGATAAACTTTGTTATAAGTTTTAAAAACCAGCTCCCCTTTATCTTTATTCCATTTTTCATCCCGTAAAGACCTTTCCGTTAAACGGACAACATCAGCAGCCCGAATATCAAAACGGCTGTAATCAAAATCTATTAAAAAAGCTTCTTTTTTTTCCCCAATAATAAAATTTCGGGCGGCTACATCCCGATGGGTAAAGGTTTTTTCCTTTTCCGCCCTTTGGGCGATTTTCTCATAAGCGGAGTTGTTAAGGGTTTGGCAGGCTTTTTCTGCCAATTCAATAAAGTGGTTTGCATGGGAAAGGAATCTTTTTTCGAACACATTAGGAGTTCTTTTATCCTGTACCGTTTTCTTAAAAGCTTTTAATTCATCAGTTCTGGTCCGAAACACATGAGGCCATTTCTTATACATTACTCTGGCCTTGGCTCCGGGAAGCAGGACAGCTTCTTTGGCATATTTATGGAATTCAGCCAACGTTATGGTCGCCTGTGTTAAATGATCATTACGTTTAAAATTACACGGGTTGCCAAATACCCATTCAGTCATGAAATAAATTTCCCGATCCAGCTTTGCCAGAGGGGAACCATCCTGGGTCGGTACCGGCGCAGATACTTTATGAAAGCCATTATCCACCAAATGCTTCAAAACGGAATAAATAAAGAGCATTTTATGCTCTCCCTTATTGGCGCATTTCAAACAATACACTCCACGAGGGGTTTCTATCCGATAAACATCTTCTTGAATGGGGATAATGCCTTTGACAGATAAGTCATATTGATTGAGAACCGGCAAAACACCTTTCAAGGCTGTCACCACCTTTTCTTCTTCCGTTTTTTGCACCCTATAATAGGTTATGTACACCCGCTTATCCATGTTGACAAAAATCATTCTCCAAATTTATTAAATAGAATAAACGAGTAAAACAATAAGGTAATTGCCATTTTTTTAAAAAAAGTTATTGTAAATCCAATTTAATTTTTGGTATAATCGGAATATTAAAACTTGCGTGGCAAATTACGCAATTATCAATAATGGAAATATCTAAGTTTATAAGGAGTGGTGATCATGTCTTATGTGCGAGATGTAATTGAAAAAACTATCAAAAGTACCCCCCGAGAACCGGAATTTCATCAGGCGGTGGAAGAAGTCCTTTCTTGTTTAGAACCTGTTATGGATGAAAAACCCGAATATCAGGAAGCCGCTATCCTGGAAAGAATAGTTGAGCCTGACAGATCCATTATCTTTCGTGTTCCTTGGGAAGACGATCATGGAAACATACAGATTAACCGGGGGTTCCGAGTTCAATACAACAGTGCTCTCGGACCATACAAAGGCGGATTAAGGTTTCACCCTTCAGTTAATCTAAGTATTCTAAAGTTTTTAGGATTTGAACAGATATTTAAAAACTCCCTGACCACCTTGCCCATGGGCGGTGCTAAAGGGGGCTCGGATTTTGACCCCAAAGGAAAGTCAGAAAAAGAAATAATGAGATTTTGCCAAAGTTTCACCAATGAACTGGCCTATCTAATTGGAGCTGATTTGGACGTACCCGCCGGAGATATTGGAGTAGGAACCAGAGAGATTGGTTATATGTTTGGTCAATATAAGAAAATAAAAAGAGGTTATCCCGCCGGTGCCTTAACCGGAAAAGGAATAACCTCCGGTGGAAGCTTGGTGCGAACTCAGGCTACCGGATATGGGTTAATTTACTTTTTGGATGAAATGTTAAAAGACCATGGTATAAATATTAAGGGCAAAACGGCAGTTATTTCAGGATCAGGCAACGTTGCCATATATGCCTGTGAAAAGGCACAGCAACTAGGAGCAAAAGTTTTGGCCATGTCAGATTCCGGAGGCTATGTCTATGCCCCCGACGGCATTAATATTGAAATTATGAAAAAAATTAAAGAAGTGGACCGGGAGAGAATTGAAGAATACTTAAAATATGATCCCTCTGCCCACTACTGTGATAATTGTAAGGATATCTGGACCATCAAATGCGACCTGGCCTTACCCTGTGCTACCCAAAATGAGATCACGGAAGCAGAAGCAGCCAAATTAATCGAAAACGGCGTTCTGTGTGTAGCTGAGGGAGCAAATATGCCTTCTTCCGGAAAGGCCGTGAAGCTTTTCCTGGAAAACAGGGTCATTTTTGGACCGGCGAAAGCAGCCAATGCCGGAGGAGTAGCCACTTCCGGGCTGGAAATGTCCCAAAACAGCATGCGGTTGGCCTGGAGCTTTGAGGAAGTTGATAAAAGGTTGAATCAAATAATGGTGCAGATTTATCACAATGCCAAAAACGCAGCTTTAAAATACGGCTATGAAGGCAACTTATTGGCCGGGGCAAATATTGCCGGGTTTATCAGAGTAGCCGATGCTATGTTGGCCCAAGGAGTGCTTTAATCCAGGATATTTTACCATCCCATAAAGTTAAAAATTCAGGGGATAAAAACCTGTCCCCTGGATTTTTTACATTTTCTTAAAATTATCTTTTTTTACTCTTCCTCATCATCGTCCATTGATTTCTTGTAGACAAAACCGGGTACATGCATATCCCATATTTGGGGATCTTCCTCTCCCAACTGCCAAAAAGCACATCCGGCGATACCGAAAAATTCTTCCAAAAAAGAATTTTTTCTTTCATCCTGTATTTTTACCTTTTTTAATTTACTGTTAATTTTCTCCTGTTCAAGTTTACCTTTTATGAACTTCTCCACTACTTTTATAAAAGCCGCCGGAAACATCAGGGCCGCTCCCAGTGTCATTAATTCCTCCCGGGAAAGAGGCCTGATCAGGTGGTAGGCTTTTATAATCTGTTCTCCCGCATTATAATTCCAATCAAATGAAGGCATTACCTTTCCCAGGAAATAAATCAGATCCCCCACTTGCACCCCGTAGGCACAATGTTCCCAGCACAGCATACTGGCAGTCCCTTTCCCTTTGGTGATAATCCCGTTTCTGGGAACAAACCGCCGATGACACAAGGTCATGTTGGTTTGGGCTGTTTCCTGCAATATATGATACCCGGAAACCTTTAGCAAGTTCTGCGCCTCTTGAGCTATCGTTTCATATGACAACCAGGCATCTCTCAATTCGCCGGGAAGTTTGTCTAGGTTTTCATTAACCTTGTTTATTTTTTCCGCCATATGGCAGGAGATATCATCGTAGCGTTCTCCGGAAGCCCAGTAAGGAACCGGTTGAAAATTTACCCCCGCCAAATGGATTTCCGCTAAAAGTTTAACAAAGCTCAACACATGTTTTAGTTCTTTGGTTTTTCCTTCCTTGCCTTCAATCCAATCAGTAAGATAATAGATGCCTAAATCAGTTTTTACATAATAATCCCCATATTTAGTGGGAATAAATCGGGGAATTCCTCTGAAACAACCATGCCTGACTAAGTGTTCCAACGCCAAATGCATAAACAAGATACGATCTTCTTCAAAACCTACCTTTAATAATTTTTCTCCCCTTTGGGTCTTGATTTTATAATCATGACCTACTTTTTTTATCTTTTTAATTCTTAAATCCCATTCCTGAAAAACCTGGTCCTTTTCCAAGAATTCCACCATCATCCGAACTGCGTTTTCTTTATAGGATTTACTCTTTCTGGACATTTACCATCCTCCTAACATCCCTTCCTTCAACTTCCATAAGTCTATCAAGCATTTTTCTTTCTTTTCTTCCTGCTCCCAATAGGCTGCCAATCTATCCTTTGTTTCTTCTCCTCCGGCATTTTTTTGTGCCAAATCCTGTAATAATTCCCAATAACCAAAAGGAAAAAATAAGTACCCTTGAAGAAAATTCATTTCCAAGGGAAGGAGAGGACAAATCTGATGATAATTAGTAATAATTTTTTGAAAAAGTTGACGATCCCACTGGTTTTCCTGACCTACCGAGAACAAAAAGTCTGTTAAATCCCATAAACGAATATCTCTGTTCCAGTGACTAAGGCCTGTAAGATACACCTCCCCGGAATTTCCCATGATCAGGTGATCCCGGTTAAATGCCCCGTGACAAAAACCCTGTTCTTTTTTATATTTCTCTCTTAACTGTCCATACCCTGAACCTGTTAGTATTTTCGCAGCATAAATCATACGCTCTGCCATGATGCGCAAACTTTCCCTAAAAAAAGCCGGTTTTCTAATTTGAGATTTTAAATCAACAATTTGGCAAGCCATATTTAAAAATTTAATTCCCCGGTAATTTTGATGATAGGTAGCCTCCTCCTCTCCAGGCAAATAGAATCCTTTCGACGCCATATGAAATTCAGCCAACTTCCGGGCAGATTTAACCATATCATTTTGATCCTGATAATTAACCGGCCGTCCATGAAACCAGTCAGAAACCCAATAATAACCTTTTCCGGTTTTTATATACGGTTCACCATACCTGGTTCGGATAAACCGGGGTATTCTTTTCAGTCCATGCTGGGATAAGTGTTCCGACATCAAAAAAATACGAAATACGGCATTGGGGGATAAGGTGCGGATTTCCAGACATTTTGAACCCACATCCGTTTCCAGTTTAATCACCTTGCCCTGGGGGATAACATCGAAAACCTTAAAATCCCACTGGTCCAGAACAGGCAACTCAATATTAAAAACTAATTTTCCATCAAGTGTATCCCTGACTTCCACCCAACACACCCCTTCCCATGACAGGGGACGGTTCTCTGTCACGAGTAAAATTAGATTAATAAATAAACCGTGACAGAGAACCGTCCCCTGTCACGGTGTGACCATCAATTGCGTGGGATTGATAAAAGTAGCCCTGTGCGAATTTCTTCTTCAGTGATGGAATTAAAGGCACTTAACCGTTCTCTGGAGATACCGAATTTATCAGCTATAGCATCTAAGTCCTCTCCTAACTGAACCCGGTAAAATTTCATTTGAAAATAACCTTTCCCGTCAAGAAGAAAGCCATGTCTTTCCTCTTCCGGCTTAACCTCAGCTTTTGCCTCCGGTTTTGCCGCCTGTTTGGTTACCTGCTTGACGAGAGGTTTCACCAAAGGTTTAACCAACGGCTTCTCTTGATATTCTTTAACAATAGGTCCCAATTGGGGGTCTTTGGTAACCGGTTTTTCTTCTTTCAATTCCTGTTTCATTTCCTCTGCCGGTTTCTCTACTCTTACATCTGTTTTTAATATCTCATTCTGGGATTCCGATTCTTTAACCTCTCCCTCTTTAGCCTTCTCTTTATCTAACTCTTCCCATTTTTCTTCCGTCTCCGGTTTTTCATCTCTAAATTCCTGTTTCGCCAGTACTTCTTCCTCCACGGCCTTTTCTATTACCGAAAGTTTCTTTGATGCCTCGGCTTTTTCCCCTTTGTCTTCGGCAGGTCCTATCCTTTCCATTGAAGGCTCCTCTTTATCTCTCACTTCAGAGATAATTTCTTCCTGGGGCGCCAGCTTTAAAACCGCTTCAAACTCGATGGCCTTTGGACCGACCAAAAACCAATTGCTGCTATGGACAAAGGGATCTAATTTAAAAACATGGTCTTGACTTAAACCCTCTGTTCCAATAGCCAAAGTAAATGGAACACTAATGTCAACTCTACACCATTGTTCCTCCCTGTCGCCTTCATCTTGCTCGTCTTCTTTCAGGGCAGATTCCAAGCGGGCAATAACTTGTTCCTCATTATCATAACGCCCTAAATTATCTTTTTCCGGAAATTGTATTGTCCTCCAGGGGACCTCGTCATCCGTATCCCTTATTGGTACATAAACAATATTCAGGTCCATTTCTCCCGAAACAGTGATTTCCTGAGCATCTCCTTCAGCTTGAGTCAATCTTGGAACTGCTCTTATTTCTTTAACCTCCTGTACACCGGGATTATCCTCCGGAATAAACAAAGTTTTAACCACCGGTGCAAAAACATCATTAACCATACTATCTCCTCCCGGGTTTCCTCTACAAAAAGATATGCCGTAATTATCTATATATGACTATTTCCCTACTATTAAGGGCTAATTTTTGGAATAACAATCAATATTCTGATAAAACGAGGCGATACATTATGTCCAAAAATCCTTTACTAACCTTGGAAATGGAAAATAGGCAAAAAAAAAGAGGCGGTTTGGATAAAAATCAATAACAGCCGTCCCTTATCGTTATTTTAATACTTCTTGGTACACCTTAATAGTTTGGGCAGCAGTTTTTGTCCAGGAAAAGTTTTCTGCCCACCTTAAGCCTTTTCTTCTTAGTTCCGTCTCCAAATCCGGTTCGGTTAAGACCCGGTGCATAGCCGCAGCCAAAGCTACCAAATCATGGGGGTTTACCATAATTGCCGCATCTCCCACTACTTCCGGCAGAGAGGATACATTAGATACCACGGTAGGAGTACCACAGGCCAGAGCCTCGATGGGAGGGAGGCCAAATCCTTCGTAAAAAGAAGGGTAAACAAATAAATCGCCGGCATTATAAAAAAATGGCAGATCTTGCATAGGTATAAATCCCGGAAAAAGGACCCACTCCTGCAAATCTAAACTCTCCACCAGCTTAATTAGGCCGGGATAATCCCGGGAAGGTTTTCCCAGGATCACCAGCTTACAAGGTGTTTTCATTTCTTTATAGATTTTATTATAGGCATTAATTAATCCCCGGAGATTTTTTCTCGGACTAAATCCACCGATATAAAGAATAAAGCGGCCGCTAATCCCATATTTGTTCTGGATCCGGGCCTTTGCCACTTCCCGTTTTATAGGCTTATACGTTGATTCCGGAGCCTCATGAATAACCGTAATCATTTCGTCGGAAACACCCATGATTTTTTTAAGATCATTTTTCGAATGTTCGGAAACAGTAATTACATGATCTGCTTCTTCTAAGATCCGCGGCATTTCTTTTTGAAATATCTTTAAATATCCCGGGCCCACTGTTTCCGGCAGGATATAAGGTATTAAATCATGGACTGTTACCACCGTGGGAAAATCTTTTTTAGGAGGTAACCCAATACCGTTTTGGGGTACATGATAAATATCAATATCGTGGGGAGTTATAGTTTCTTCGGCAATTACAGTTTCCCAAAAAGTATCGGTATTTTGGGCAATACTTTGAAATATGCCGCTGGTTAAAGGGTCAGTTCCCTGAAACCTTTCATTTGGCAAGAAAAAATGGTATTCATTCTTTTTATCAATTAAATATATGTTTCTGATTAATTGATAAGTATAGGTGCCCATACCCGTTCCCCTGTACCATATGGCGGCACGGCTGTCTATGCCAACTTTCATTCTCTCTTTCACCCCGTTATATCAATTTAGCGAGCTTACGAAGACTTTTTTCCCTTAATGGTTTATTTAAAACCCAACTTTTAATCTTTTTCAGCAGCCGCTCTGTGGGTTGATTTTGTTCAATATAATAGGCAAAGGCCACCTGCCAGAAATCCTGAGGAAACCTTAATAAAATTTTTATCACGCCGGTTTCTTTAGCAGACACACTTCGCACTTTATCATAATGCTTTAAGGCGAAAACAGCCTGTTTCACATCCCAGCCACTTCTTTTCAACACTCTCAGCATTAAACTGCCCAAATCATGGCATCTCACATCGCTGATACAGTAGTCAAAATCTATTACATTACCCCTGCCTTTCTCATCAATAATCACATTGTGATGGGCAAAATCATGGTGGCAAAAATAATTTTTGGCCGCATCTTTTTCATTAACCTTGGCGTAATCCCCTTTACCAATTAAATCCAAGGACTTTTTGCATTCTCCTATATAATAATCAACATGGGCCAAAAAAATTCTATCAAATAAGGTTTTGCGGTTTTTTAAACTTACCGTATTCCTAAAATCATAAAGCTGGTTCATCTTACCCATCATTGATTCCGGCCAAGTTCCCCACTTAATCCTTTCTTCCCAAGGGGGAGGAATAAACCCCTGAGAAGCCTTATGCAGCAAAGCCAAAGTTTGAGCAGCAATTTTTAAGTCACCTTTGTGGCTGTAATCAGCTTCTCTCCCCTGGATCCAGCGGGATAAAGCATACCTTTTCCCCTGATACTCGGCATAAGGATAATAATCTTTGGTAAGAATAACCCGGTTGATGGTAGGGAAACCATGGGATGCTAAATGTTCCATGGCACTGTAAATATACCAAAACTCATCTTCCGGGTATTTAATTTCTTTTAAAGCGAAAACACCTTCAACCGTTTTCACTCGGTAAATTAGTTTATAAGGATTTACACCCAAAGGCCTGAAATCATATTGATGCAAAACATGGTAAATCTCTTCCCTTAAGCAATCATGTTCCTTCATACTTTCAGCTCCTTAAAGGGAGAGGAATCCCTGATCCAATTTCTCCAGTAAATGATATTTTTGGTCGTAAAACCGGTATTGCCGGCATATAAGATGATATATAGTTTTTTTCCTTTGCCCGGAAAAGTACCACTTATGCCCAGTTCTCCAAATATCATGGGGAAACAGCAAAACCGCCCGCAAAAGTTTCTCTTCAGTTGAAGTTAAAGGATATGCGCCCCGGTATACTGAAACAATTCTTTCCCCAGTCCTTATTTCCCAAGGATGATGGACAAAAGTGGTCCTGATAAACCGGGCCAGGTCTATTACCCGTGAATCTTGAAGACAATATTCAAAATCAATAAGAAAGGCCTTACCATGATTGTAGATAAGGTTATGATAGACAAAATCCCTGTGACAAAAAGGCTTGATAAGCCTTTGCTCGGTACAATACTGCAAATAGCCGGCGGATTCAACGGCCTCTAATGCCTGGTAAGCATCATCCAGAGCAATATCTACTATTTGTCGAAAAATCAGATCAAAATCATCTCTTTTACCCTCGGCTATTTCCCGCATAACCTTTAAATCCGCGATACGTTGCCGCCATTTGTCCGGCCATCGGCCAAGATCGTTTCTTGGTATACAACCTGGGGGAGGATCAAATCCTTCACCCTTTTGATGCAGTTTAGCAAGAAGAAAAACAGCCGTATCCAATTGTTCTTTTTGAGAAAAATCAGGATATTTACCTTCAATCCACTCGGTCAGAAAATACATGCCAGAGCCATGATCAACATACAATTTACCCTCTCTGTTCCTGATAAGATGTGACATTTGGTAAAAACCTTTTTGCCATAAATAATCCATTGCTGATAAAAAAAATAATAGCTTTCCCCCATTCAGCCCTGTTTTTTTTAAAGCATAATTTCTATTTGGGGTAAAAATCTTATATACATTTTTG
>DUPU01000030.1 GCA_012838175.1 Clostridia bacterium | reverse complement strand
TTCTGTCTCAGCAGGTTCCTGTTGTTGTCCGCCGCAGCCAAATGCGGCCAAAGCCAGAATGGTAATCAGCGCTACCAACAATAAAGTTTTTTTAGACATCTCATTTTAACCCCCTTATTAATCTAGGCATATTCTACGGAAAGCCTTGTCTTCTATGTCAGACGAAATTCACCTCCTTTAACCAATATTTAACACAATCTAAGAAAATGCTTGATGTCATACTTTATTAACCAACATGCCCCTGCATGTTGTTGTCAACTGTTCATCATAAGGTCAGACCACCTTATAAAAAAGCAAAAAAATCATTCGTCAATGAAGATTCTTTACATTAACGAATTTAATCAATTCTAGAACTTTCAATCAATTCTCTTTATTTAGTATTTCATGTTATTCTACATTATTTAGTCTTTTCCTGCTTTAGGAATTAAAAAACTATTTTCACAAGCGTGACAGGGGACGGTTCTCTGTCACGCCCGGTCACGCCGCCCGTCAGGAAAAACCTGTCTGCTTCTTAGCCTTCCTTTGCCCATAAAAAAAGGTCTTTCCAAGGGTTTTATCCCTTGTGGAAAGACCTTTTTATTTTTCAATTTAAGCTACAACTGCTTCTTTCTTCTTATAACATCTTTTGCTGCTGCCATCACACTCTGAGGATCTAGACCAAATTTACTCAGCAACTCCATAGGCTTGCCTGATTCGCCAAATGCATCATTAATACCTACCCTCTTCATGGG
The DNA here is from genome assembly GCA_012838175.1 of Clostridia bacterium. Taxonomy (GTDB): domain Bacteria; phylum Bacillota; class Dehalobacteriia; order Dehalobacteriales; family Dehalobacteriaceae; genus DUPU01. The sequence goes on along the minus strand of DUPU01000030.1, from coordinate 19,638 downwards.
CACAGGATATGATTCACACAAGACTTCGGCAACGGCACTGCCCAAACCTCCGATGATGCTGTGTTCCTCGGCGGTAACTACCGCCCCCGTCGCCTTAGCCATCCTGATAATGGTCTCACCGTCTATTGGTTTAATGGTATGAATATTCAGCACTCCTGCGGAGATACCCTCCTGCTGCAAGCCTTCCGCCGCCCTAAGACAGACATCCACCATCAGCCCTGTTCCCACCAGCAATACGTCGGTACCTTCCCGGAATACAACTCCTTTGCCCCATTGAAAACGATAATCTTCCCCGTTCACTGTCGGAACAGCCATGCGACCCATCCTAATATATACAGGGCCTTTTATTTCCGCCGCCGCCATTACTGCCGCTTCCGTTTCCACAGCATCCGAGGGTACAATCACCGTCATGTTGGGAATGGATCTGATAATCGAAATATCTTCCACCGACTGATGGGAAGCACCATCCTCACCAACGGAAATCCCGGCATGGCTGGCGGCAATTTTCACATTTAACTCCGGATAAGCAACGGTATTTCGGATTTGCTCAAAAGCCCGGCCTGTGGCAAACATGGCAAAGGAACTGACGAAGGGAATCTTTCCCGAGGCGGCCAGTCCGGCTGCCGTTCCCATCATATTCTGTTCTGCAATACCCACATTAATAAACCTCTCCGGGAATGCTTTGGCAAATTCCTCTGTTTTTGTTGACTTTGACAAATCGGCGTCCAAAACCACTACATCCTGATTCTTTTCCCCCAGTTTAACCAAAGCTTTACCGTAAGCTTCCCGGGTAGCGATTTTTTCCATCCTCATCTTACCCCCCTTTGGTCTAATTCTGCCAGGGCTTGTTCCGCTTCTTCCGGTTTCGGCGCTTTTCCGTGCCACCCGGCGACATCCTCCATAAAGGAAACACCCTTGCCTTTAACAGTATTGGCTATAATCATGCTGGGTTTCCCTTTTACTTCCCGGGCCTGAGCCAAAGCATTAATAATCTCAGGAAAACTATGACCGTCAATTATCTGCACATGCCAGCCAAAAGCGCGCCATTTCTCATCAAGAGGTTCCGGGGACATAACATGGGTAATTCTCCCGTCTATTTGCAAACCGTTATGGTCTAAAAAGGCCACCAAGTTGTCCAATTTATAATGAGCAGCAAACATGGCCGCTTCCCAAATCTGTCCTTCCTGACACTCTCCATCCCCAATCATGGCGTAAACCCGATAAGAAGCCTTGTCCAGTTTCCCTGCCAAGGCCATGCCGTTAGCAGCCGATAACCCTTGTCCCAAAGAACCGGTGGATATTTCCACCCCGGGAACCCTATTCATATCAGGGTGTCCCTGAAGCTTAGCTCCGGTTTTTCTCAAGCTAAGCAAATCTTCCCGAGGGAAAAATCCCCTCTCCGCCAAAGCAGCATAGAGCACAGGGGCAGCATGTCCTTTGGACAGAACAAAACGATCCCTTTCCGGCGCGCGGGGGCTTTCCGGATTTATATTCATTTCCTTAAAATACAGTACCGTCAAAATATCCGCCGCTGACAGGGATCCTCCCGGGTGACCGGAACCCGCCTCTTTCAGCATGGCAATAATGTTTTTCCTAATTTGTCTTGCTTTTTCTTCCAACAAATTTAATTCCTGTATGTCCATTTAATTACTTACCTCACCTTCTTTGAATCCTTCCCCCAGAACCTCATGCACGTCAGCCAGAATCACAAAAGCCTGTGGATCAATACTGTAAACAATGCTTTTCAATTTGCTAACCTCCGATTTTACAACCACACACAACAGCACATCCCGCTCTTTTTTTGTATAAGCGCCCCTACTTTGAAAGAAGGTCACCCCCCGGTCCATCCGGGAAAGTATTTCCTGGCTGATTTTTTCATACTCTTCTGAAATAATTACCGCTGCCTTGGCATAAGAAAATCCTTCCTGCACCACATCAATCATCTTGCTGGTCACAAACACTGCCACCAAAGCATAAAGTGCCAGTTCTACATTAAAAACAATGCCCGCCAGGATAATGACCATCGCATCTATAGTCATTAAAGAATAGCCTAAACTGATATGGGCAAACTTATGTATCAGGGCCGCAGCCAGATCGGTTCCCCCGGTTGTACCCTTGGAACGAAAGACAATTCCTAAGCCAAGTCCGCTGACCACTCCGCCGTAAATAGCCGCTAGTAAGGGATCATTGGTCCACGGCTGCTTGATTAAAACCGCTAAAGAATCTACAAAAAGAGATATGATAAAGGTACCGTAAACGGACTTTACTCCGAACTTCATCCCCAGTTCTTTAATGCACAAAAGGAGAAGGGGAATATTAATTACGAACATGGTAATCCCTACAGGAAACTTAAATAAATAGTAAAGCACCGTGGCCAGGCCGCTTACCCCACCGGCTGCAATCTTATTGGGAATCAGAAAGGCCACCAAACCCAGAGCGGTAATAAAACTGCCCAGGGTTACCCCGATTATTTCCCATACAATCTGATACTTTTTCATATCTCCACCACTTTTTGATAATTGCTGCTTTATTCTTTAATCCCTAGGCCGAAATTGCTGCAAATAAGCAGCGATAAACGGCTCTAATTCTCCGTCCATAACAGCATCCACATTACCAACTTCTACTCCGGTACGGTGATCTTTGATCAAACGGTAAGGTTGAAAAACATAAGAGCGAATCTGGTTGCCCCAGCCGATTTCCTGCTGGTCCCCCCGCAGCTCCGCCATTTCTTTTTCCTGTTCCTGAAGTTTTAGCTCCAGCAATTTTGCTCTCAGTAACCTCATAGCTTTATCTTTGTTGGAGTGCTGGGATCTTTCATCTTGACACTGAACCACAATACCAGTGGGAATATGAGTAATGCGCACAGCCGAATCGGTTTTATTCAAATGCTGCCCGCCTTTACCCCCGGACCGGTAGGTATCTACTCTTAAATCATCTGGATTTATTTCTACCTCATCATCGTATTCCACCTGGGGCAGCACATCCGCCGAAGCAAAGGATGTATGCCTTCTTCCGTTAGCATCAAAAGGAGAAATACGTACCAACCGATGAACCCCTTTTTCTGATTTTAAATAGCCGTAAGCATTAATCCCTTCAATGGAAAGAGTTACGCTTTTAACTCCGGCTTCGTCTCCGGCTAGGAAATCCATAACCTCTACCTTATAGCCTGCTCTTTCACAATAGCGGGTATACATACGCATTAACATGGATACCCAATCCTGAGCTTCCGTCCCCCCGGCACCGGCATGAAGGGAAATAATGGCACTATGGCTGTCATAGGGTCCGGATAAAAGCACTTCCAATTCCATGGACTCTAATTGTTTTGCCCAACCCTTTAATTGGGCGGATACCTCTCCCTCCACAGATTCATCATCTTCTTCCAGACCCAATTCCCACAAAACTTTAATATCCTCAAATTCAGCCGCCAGCTGAGTAAATCGTCTTACCCTTTCCTTTAAATAAGTTGTCCTTTGCAGCACCCGTTGGGCCTTTTCCCGGTCATCCCAAAAACCGGGCTCCAAAGTAACCTCTTCCAGCTTATTTATCTCTTCTACCTTTTTTGGAATGTCAAAGAGAAACCCTCAATTCCTCCAGACGGTTTCCCATCTCTTCTATTACTTTCTTTAAATCCGCAAGCAATTTATACCCCTCCTCCAAAACTTAAAAACTAAACAAATATCAGACCTGTATTATCTGCCGCAGCATTTTTTATATTTTTTCCCGCTTCCGCAAGGACAAGGGTCATTTCTTCCCACCTGGTTTTCTTTACGTACGGGTTTTTTTACGGTTTCTTCCGCTCTGTTTTCCGTCATATTCTTTCTTTCCTTTGGAGCCTCCACCACATTTACCCGCATTAAATACCTTACCACATCCGATTGAATTTCTCCAATCATCTCCTGGAACATATCATAAGCTTCAAATTTGTATTCTACCAAAGGATCCTTCTGCCCGTAAGCCCTCAGACCAATCCCCTGCCTGAGCTGGTCCATGGCGTCCAAATGATCCATCCACTTTTGGTCCACTACTTTAAGAATTACCACTCGCTCCAGCTCTCTTAAAGTCTCCGGCGTCAGCTCCTCTTCCCGTTTATCATAGTAAGCCCAGGATTTTTCTTCCAGCATTTGAGGAATCTCATCTTTACTAAGAACCTTTAAATCATCTACCGTTAGATAATGATTAGGCAGGAAAAGCTGTGCCGCTTCCAACAGTCCTTTTAAATCCCATTCTTCCGGGTGCACGCTGCCCCCGGCAAAGGATGCCACCGTTCTTTCCACAACCTCATGGATCATATCATAGATAGTATCCTTCAAATTTGCCCCGGTCAAAACCTGACGCCGCTGCTGGTAAATAATTTCCCGTTGCTGATTCATAACATCGTCATATTCCAGCACATGCTTTCTAATATCAAAGTTCTTTGCTTCCACCCTCTTTTGGGCCGTTTCAATAGAACGGGAGATAAGAGGATGGTCAATGGGCATGGAATCATCCATACCAAGCTTATCCATGATTCCAGCCACATTATCCGCTCCAAAAAGACGCATCAGATCATCTTCCATGGAGATGAAAAACTTGCTGGACCCGGGGTCCCCCTGGCGGCCGGCCCGCCCGCGCAGCTGATTATCAATGCGCCTGCTTTCATGGCGTTCCGTCCCGATAATATGCAAACCGCCCAAAGATACAACGCGGCTTCTTTCCTCATCTGTTTGTTTTTTATACTGGCTGACAAGCTCCTTAAATTCTTCCTCGGTAACCTCCCGGCCGGATTTTTTCACTTCCGCCTGGGCTAAGAATTCCGGATTACCGCCCAATAAAATATCCGTTCCCCGCCCGGCCATATTGGTGGCAATGGTCACCGCGCCCAAGCGGCCGGCCTGGGCCACAATCTCCGCCTCCATTTCGTGGAACTTGGCATTAAGCACCTGGTGGGGAATACCCCGTTTTTTCAAAGCCTCGCTGAACATTTCCGATTTTTCAATAGAAATGGTCCCCACTAGTACCGGTTGGCCGGTTTGGTGACGAGCGGCAATTTCTTCAACCACGGCGTTAATCTTCCCTTTTTCCGTCCGGTATATCACATCAGGATAATCTTTACGGATCATGGGCATATTGGTAGGTACCACCACCACATCCATGCCGTAGATTTTTCGGAATTCTTCTTCTTCCGTAGCTGCCGTACCGGTCATGCCCGCTAATTTTTCATACATGCGGAAATAATTCTGAAAGGTAATCGTCGCCAAGGTTTGAGATTCCCGTTCAATTTTAACCCCTTCTTTGGCCTCAATAGCCTGATGCAGTCCCTCACTGTATCTCCGGCCAAACATTAAACGTCCGGTAAATTCATCCACAATGATAACTTCCCCGTCTTTTACCACATAATCCCGGTCTCTTTTGAACAAGGTATATGCCTTTAAAGCCTGGTTAACATGATGGCTGATTTCAATGTTTTTATTATCGTAGAGATTATCCACCCCCAGCATCTGCTCCACCCGGCTCACCCCTTGCTCCGTGAGAGTTGCTGTGCGGGCCTTTTCATCCACGGTAAAATCGGTGTCCCTTTTTAGTCGAGGAATTACCTTAGAAACAGTATAATACAATTCCGTGGGTTTATCCGCCTGACCGGAAATAATCAATGGAGTCCGGGCCTCATCAATTAAAATGCTGTCCACTTCGTCCACAATGGCATAATTCAATTCTCTCTGCACCATATGGTCCGGATGGATCGCCATGTTATCTCTTAAATAATCAAAACCAAATTCATTATTGGTACCATAGGTAACATCAGCCTCATAAGCTTTTTTTCGTTCATTAAAATCCAGTCCGTGGACAATTAAACCTACCGACAGCCCCAAAAAACGGTAAATCTGTCCCATCCACTGACTGTCCCTGGTGGCCAGATAATCATTAACCGTAATCACATGGACGCCTTTTCCCGTTAAGGCATTAAGATAAACAGGTAAAGTAGCCACCAAAGTCTTACCTTCCCCGGTTTTCATTTCAGCAATGCGGCCGTCATGGAGTACCATCCCTCCAATCAACTGGACATCAAAATGCCGCATTCCCAAAACCCGGCGGGAAGTCTCCCGCACCACGGCAAAGGCCTCAGGCAAAATATCCTTCAATGAAGCTCCTTTGGCCAGTTTTTCTCTAAATTCGTCAGTTTTACCCCGAAGTTCCTCCGAAGAGAGTTTTTTGATTTTCTCTTCTAACCCATTGATTTCTTCCACTATTTTATAATATTTTTTAATATCCCGAGCATTGTCATCCAATAAATTTTTTAAGAATTTGAGCAAGGTTATCCCCCCTACTGTTTAATACGAAACTTGCTTGCGCCAAAAACTTTGAGCCAGGCAGAAGCCTTAATTATACATAGTTCTAATAATTCTATCAGAAAAAACTATGCTTTCTAATAGACTCAAAAAAGGAACCATATGGTCCCTTTGTCTTCTATGGTATCAATATATTTTAACATCTCCTGAAATGATGTTCAAGTTATTACAGTCTCATACAGCGCACGGAAGTTAATTTGGTGGTATGATCCGGCTTGGTCATGGTTCTGAAAACCAACCAAAAAACTCCCAAGGATATAAGAAAATTAGCAATGCTGAAAGTTCCTCCCCCAGACCAGGGTTTTTGAATCACTTTGGTCAGCCAGGGGATTTCCACAGGTATGGAGGCAATATTTATTATTCCAACCAAAAAGCTCAGAAGAAAACCTGCTGTAAAAAGCAGCATCCCGGGCAAATGTTTGTTTTTCCATAAAAAGACAAACAATAAAAAGTAGAATGCCCCGAAGAACACCAACCCATAATCATAATCCTGCCATATCGCCGTAGGCATGAAATATGCAATTCCCAAGTATATAATTGCCAAAACAACTCCTAACCAAATCCAGGACAATCTAATCCGCATCAAGTTAGATATTTTCCTCCGGGCGATTAAACCTGTAATAATTCCTAAAAGTACGCCTTCCGCTACCACCCAGATCCCTCCGTCTCTTTATTTCTCGATCTGTTTATTATAAACAAACTGTTTACTATAAACAAAATGGGTAATACATATCAATTTCTACCTAGATTGTAATTTTCCTTTTTACTTTGGAAAGAAAAAGGAACGGTCTTTTTGCAGGGTCATTCCCAAAAACAAAATAGGCCGTTCCTTAATTTATTTATTTATCCTGTTAGAATTCCGGTTCAATCAATCCGTAGTTGCCATCCTTTCGCTTATAAACAACATTAACCTCATCTGTTTCCGCATTGGAAAATACAAAAAAATTATGTCCCAGCAGATTCATTTGTAAAATGGCTTCTTCCACCGGCATGGGTTTAAATGCAAATCGTTTTGTCCTGACTATCCTCGGTTCATCCCCGTCATCCTCACACATCTTAGTCATTTCTCTTATGCTTTGGTTTTTATTTCTTTTGTTTATTCGACTTATTCGGCTCTTATACTTTTCAATCTGCTTTTCCAGTTTTTCGAATACCAAGTCAATGGAACTATACATATCAATAGTTTCTTCCTCACCCCTTAGGATAAAACCATTCAAAGGAATGGTCACTTCCACACGGTGGCGATCCTTTTCGACTAATAAGGTAACTTGAACTTCATCTAATCCTTCAATAAATTTATTCAGCTTGCCCAACCTCTTATCCACGTAATCGCGAAGTGCATCGGTGATTTCGATATTTCGGCCTTTAAGAATGATATTCATAAAACCATCTCCTTCCACCGTTATTTTATAAATAATATTCCCTTTACCGGCAAAAAATCCTTCCGAACAATACGAGCTTTTACGACATTTTTTCCAATCTCGCCCCAAATAATACCGATAACTTACAGAATTTTACTCAAGAAGCTTTTTGTCCGTTCGTTTTGGGGGCTTAAAAACATTTCCTGAGGGCTTCCTTCTTCTACAATCATGCCTTCATCCATAAAGATAACCCGGTCCCCCACTTCCCGGGCAAAACCCATTTCGTGGGTAACCACAACCATGGTCATTCCTTCTTCCGCCAAATCTTTCATCACGGCCAGCACTTCTCCCACCATTTCCGGATCTAAAGCAGAGGTGGGCTCATCAAACAACATCACCTTTGGCTTCATCGCCAATGCCCGGGCAATGGCCACCCGCTGCATCTGCCCGCCGGAAAGCTGGGACGGATAGACATGGGCTTTATCACTTAAGCCGACCTTGGCAAGTAATCCCAAACACAGATCCTCCGCTTCCTGTTGAGACATTTTCTTCACTTTTACCGGTGCCAAAGTAACATTTCTTAACACCGTCATATGGGGAAAAAGATTAAACCTTTGAAAAACCATACCCACTTCTTCCCGGACCCGGTTTATATTGGTATTTTTATCCGTCAAAGAGATTCCGTTAATTATTATTTCTCCGGAAGTAGGTGTTTCCAAGAGGTTTAAGCATCTCAGAAAGGTACTTTTTCCGGAGCCGCTGGGGCCGATAACAACAACAACCTCCTGTTCCTTAATCCGGGCATTAACATTCTTTAATACCTGGAGGGAACCAAAATTTTTATACAAATTTTTAACGATGATCACCTGCAGCCAACCTCCTTTCGCCAAAAGCCACCAGCCGGGAAATACTCATCGTCATAATTAAATAAATGATTGCCACCGTAAGATAAGTTTCCAATACCCGCGGCCGCGCCCCAACAATTAGTTTACCTGTATTCATCAATTCCTGCATGCCAATGACACTGACCAAGGAGGAATCTTTCAGCAAGGCAATAAATTCATTGCCCAAGGGAGGAATGCTGATTTTAAAAGCCTGGGGCAGAATCACATAACGCATCGCCTGACTATAAGTCATGCCCAGGCTTCGGGCTGCCTCCATTTGACCCCGGTCAATGGACTGGATACCGGCCCGAAAAATCTCCGCAACATAAGCTCCGCTGTTAATGCCTAATGCTGCCACAGCATTTATCCAGACATTAGGCACATACCCAAAGACTACAGGCAGAGCGTACTGAATAATCATAATTTGCACCAGCAAAGGCGTCCCCCGAAAAAAATCCGTATAAGCTGCTGCCAGCCATTGCAACGGTTTAATCCTGGAAAGGCGAAACAGAGCCGTAAATAATCCTATTACTGTTCCGATCAATACACCTAAGGTGGTTAATTCCACTGTTAAAACGGCACCTTTGAACACTAATTGAGGCAAGATTTGCCAAACAAAATCCCATTGCCATTCGTAAACCATATTAACCTCCTGATAAACCTATGTTAATTTATTATCCCAATTTATGGGAAAAACATGTAAAAACATCAGAGCTGCTTCCGATAAATGAATTTTCTTAAATAAACAAAATGCGTAACATGTACAAGTACATGTACACATTACGCATAAGTTTTTCAAACAAGTCACATTTATCAAAATTTCAGGGCTTGTCCTAGGTTTAAGTCTATTCTCCAAAATATTTATTGTGAATTTCATCAAATTTGCCGTTTTCTTTAACTTTCTTCAAGCCTTCATTGATTTTGTCCAAAAGTTCTGTATTGCCTTTTTTCACCTTGATCCCGTAATACTCTTTTTCAAAATCGTCGGTTACCGTTTTAAAAGGCATTTCCGGGTTATTCACAATATAGTTTAATACAACAGGGGCATCCGCCACAACCGCATCAAGGGAACCATTGGCTAAATTCATCATGGCATCGGGAGCGGTGGGGTACTTAACAATATTTTCATCGGGGATTTCCGCATCCTCACAGACATATTGACCGGTAGTATTGGCCTGTACACCTACTTTCAGGCCGACTAAGTCAGCCAGTCCTTGTACCGGGGAATCTTCCCGCACCGCAATAATCTGGGTTGCCTCAAAATAAGGCTCGGAAAAGTCTGCTTCCAATTTACGTTCCTCGGTAATAGTTACCGCCGAGATTACTGCATCAATTTGTTCACTGTTAAGAGCCGGATCCAAACCGTCCCACTCCACATAGGACAATTCTACATCATAACCCATCTCTTCTCCTATAGCTCTGATTAAGTCAGCATCAAAACCGGTGATATTACCGTCCTCATCTTTATACTCAAAAGGTGCGTATGTAGCCTCCATCCCCACCTTTAAAACCGGTTTTGCTTCGCCTTGGCCCTGATCTTCAGTGCTTCCTCCTGATCCGCATCCCGCGCCTACCAGCATGATACCCAACAAAATAACCAGAACTGCCGTTAAACAAACTCTCGTTTTCACTTCTACGTCCTCCTTATATAATTCATATGTTTCTTAAGGATAACCTTGTTCCAAACTCTATATATTATATATTTATCTTTTTTCCGATGCAAGGAGAAATTTTTGTTTATTGTATTTAATCTTGTTGATTTATTCTTCCCTTACATTTAAATGTCGAAAGTCAGTTTCTCCAAAGTTCTTTGTGGATGTATTTTCTGTGGATAATGTGGACAAATCTGTTAATAACCAGCTAGAATTGGTTCATTCCTTGTGAATTTCCTTGTGGAAGATAAAAAAGATGTCGGATGGTTTCCATTAATAGTATTTTCCGGCTGAAAATGTAATTACCAAAACCCTTCTTGCCCCTTCCCTCTTCAGGATCCGGGAACATGCTTCTACTGTGGCACCGGTTGTATAAATATCATCTATCAAGAGAATGTTTTTCCCTTGAACTCCACAGGAATCAAGGACCTGGAAAGCATTGGTTAAATTTTCTTGACGTCCTTTTCTTTTGAGCCCGGTTTGAGAAGGGGTATTTTTTACCCGGATGAGTATCCCCGTGCTCATGGGCAAACCCAATCCCAGTCCGATTTCTTTGGCTAAAAGTTCACTTTGATTATAACCCCGCTGGGACTTGCGCCGTTCATGCAAAGGTACGGGTATTAACATATCAATATGGTGAAAACGGGAGTCTTTTTGAATCGCTTCTACCATTAGTCTGCCCAAAGGCTTGGCCCACTTGACTCTGCCCCGATACTTAAAATCATGGATGGTGTCACGGATTACCCCATGATAAGGAAAAACTGCAATGGCGGAGTCAAACCAATGCTTTTTCCCCTCCCAGCAGTTTATACAATAGTCCTCTCCCACAGGAATAAACGTGGGGCACAGGTTACAGGTTCTATATTCCTTTGCGCCATCCTCCCAATTTTTCTTGCAGTTTGGACATAAACCGGTGGCGCTAAGCAAGGCTTCTTGCCCACAACAAACACATCGACAAGCAGGGAATATCAAATTCAGCAAAGCCTGCCACCAATCAGCAAATACTTGCTTCAAATGGAACCCCTTCCTTCCCTTCCCCGTTTCTTTCCTGCAAAACCTTCTATATCAGTCTTTAATTATTTCATAATTCGTTATTTATGAGCCCTCTCTTGCTCCCTGTCGTTTTTGCCGTATTTTTTTTCAATCATTTTTCCTTTAGACCTATTTATTGCATTTAATCTTACTATTCTTTTTTTGGCCGGTTTTTCCTCTTAAATAATAAAAAGCCCTCGAAGGACTTTTCTCTGTTATGAGTATTTTCTTAAAGGTGGTTCCTCTTCGTAATAACACCGGTTTAATAAGAGAAATATTTTCTTTCTCACCAACCGAGGATTATCTGCACCGCTGATACTAATAACTCCCACATTATTGCCATGCCTGTTTAAAATTTGCTCTAGACTTTTTCCCATAGAAGCACTGATCAGGATAAAAGAAAATCTTTTTTGCAACTTTTTTAAAATATAAAATGTATCATCATCAGATTTATCATCTATCACCATGATGCTGACATTTTGATAATACCAACTCTTTAAGCGAAATAGATCCCACATCACTGCCTCTACCAATACCTGGGCATTTTTAAAAATCAGAATCAAAACCATCCTATCACCTTCAATTTTTGCTTTGTACGCTGACCAAGCCAAAGCCCCCAAAATAAGAAAGTATCCTACAATCAGGGACAATAAAGCAATTATCCAAGGCATAGGGCTTCATCCTTTCATAGCTACCCGGTGGAGTACCTTATTCTATGTATAATCCACCATTCTTGACACATAATAGTGAAAAAAGTGTGATTAAACTCACACTTTTTTACGGCCTATAAGGATGTGATTCTATCTATGGATTATGAAATTGATAAATGCCTTATTTGCGGTAAATCCTTACGTGATTCCAACCCATGGGAAAATGACACTCCGGTCAAATTGAGCAAAGGCAAAGAATTATGCTCCTCCTGCTACAATGACCTCATGGACCACCGGTCCTAACCAGTGACAAGGGGACGGAATTGTTGTCAACTCGTCCCCTTGTCAACTTACATTTTGAAGGTGCTTTTTACCTCTTTTTGTATCTTATGCAATTCCTCAGCAGAATTGGCTTCCACGTAAATACGGAATAAAGGTTCTGTCCCCGACGGCCTGATTAAAGCCCATGCTCCGTCCGCCAATACAATTTTTGTTCCGTCAATGTCGACACGTTTCACCACCTCTTGTCCGCAAAAAGATGAGGGTTTAAAATCCTTCAATTCTTGAAGAATCCGTTCTTTTTCTTTTATATCTACAGCAACATCCAATCGCTCACTGGTGACAAAACCAAACTCATCGATAATCTGCTTAATTACTCCCGTAAGAGTCTTTCCATGTATCGCCCTGATTTCCGCCACCATTAAAGCAGCCAAAATACCGTCTTTTTCCGGGATATGTCCCTGGATAGAGAGTCCTCCGCTTTCTTCGCCTCCTAGGACACTGCCCCTTTTCCGCATGGATTCCCCAATATACTTAAAACCTACCGGTGTTTCTTCCGCCTCGTATCCAAACTTTTCCGCCATCCGGTCCAGCATATGAGTGGTCGCAACAGATCGGGCCACCGGTCCCCGGCACTTCCGGACGTTTAACAAGTGGTAGTAGAGCATATACAATATCTGATTGGGGATAATATATTCCCCGTTAGAGTCGATAATGCCAAATCTATCAGCATCTCCGTCTAAGGCCAGTCCCAAGTCCGCCCCCTCAGACAATACCCGGGCCTTTAATTTAGAAAGCACCTTAGACGAAGGCTCGGGAATGCTTCCTCCAAAAAGAGGATCCCGGTAATTGTTAATCGCAATAACATGACAGCCTGCTTCCGCAAAAATTTGATCAAGATAATCTATACCTGCCCCAAACATCGGGTCAACCACCAGTTTTAAATTAGCTTTACAGATGACGTCTAAATTGACTAATTGCTTAATGTGCTTCTTATAATCGGGCATCGGGTCAAATATCCGGCATAGTCCTTCATCCTTTGCTGTTTCCAGGGACATTTCTTTAATAAGACCTTCTTGAATTACCCTTTCCAATTCCTGCTCAATTTTGTCTGTAGTTTCAGGTAAAGCCGGGCCGGCATAATCCGGAATAAACTTAATCCCGTTATATTCGGGGGGATTATGGCTGGCTGTAATCATAATCGCCCCGGCCGCGTTATTGGTGGTTATGGCATAAGCGGTGACAGGAGTGGGGGTGGCCCTGTTGACAACTAAGGATTTAATATTGTTCCCTGCCAAAACCTTGGCTGCCTCATAAGCAAAGTGCTCGGACAAAAAACGGTTATCATATCCGATCACTATACCGTTCTCTTTTAACGGATGATTCTCTAAATAGCATGCAATAGCTTGGACAACCAGTTTCATGTTTTCAAAAGTAAAATCTTTTGCCATAACTGATCTCCAACCATCAGTGCCAAATTTAATCTTCTTCATTTTACCCTCCTTATTTCACTGGGCACAGTTACCACTATATTTTACCAGGTAAAATTAAAATAAACAAGAAATGTTTCTTAGAAGATATTTTTGCCAAAAATTTGCAAGATAATCCTCATATGAATAAAAGGACGTATCTTTCGATACGTCATCTCACCTTTATAGTAGTTTTAAATGATTAGGTTTGATCTTTTTCTTAAACATATTAGTTTTACTAGGCTGCTCAGCCGTGCTGGGAACAAAGGTGATGTCTTTTCCGCAATAAGGACAGTTCCATACACCCCGGTCACTGGCTGAATATGAAGATTGGCAGCATTTAGGGCATAACTTGTATGGCAAATGATAACCCCCTTTATATATCCCTTTTAGTTTTCAACTCTTCCTATCATCTGGTGGATCGCACGAAATTCTCCAATTAGGGCCAAGCTTATAGAAATAATTAAAAATACCAAAACTCCCGTCTTAAACCAAGGAAAACCTACTATGTATCCCAGGTATGGGAGTGCTACCGCCACCTTACCCATAACATTAGCTTCCGGTACCATGAAAAAATCCCTGGTATCATTGGCATCCCCCTTGGTAACAAAAAAGATCCCTTCCTGTTTCTGCACCACTTCCATTATCCGGTGAGTGATAAAACGTCCTTCATTTTCTCCGTCACGATAGGTAATAATATCTCCCGGATGCAACATTTCCGGGTTTATTTTTTTCACCACAATTAAAGACCCGGTATCAAAAGCCGGTTTCATGCTTCCGGACATAACAATCATTAGTTTATATCTGCCAAAGCCAGGAGTATCCCCGGCAATTTTCTCTTGGTGCACCATGAGAATGATAAAAAACACACTTGCTACCACTAATACTAAATAAATAATGTTTTTTGCCCACACCAACAATCTGTTTTTAAACAAATCTCCGGCACCTCGCTTGTCTTTGCCAGTCCTATAATAGTCAGTATATCAATCAGTGCCCGGAAATCCGTAAATTATCTGTCGAAGGCCTCCGGTTTTATTTCCCCGTAAATTTGGGTTCCTTTGACAGAAAAAACAGGTAATCTCCTGTTACCTGTTTCATTAACTCCAATTGTATTAAATTTTTATCGCGAAAAACCAAAAACGCCGTCGGAAAATACTAAGTTTCTTTCACCAAATAATAAAGCCTCTTAAATTCCTTAGTTTTAATGCCCTGGGCCTTTGCCTGATCCAGCAGGTAATCAGGGTAAGGATAGACACCAAACCGGGGCTGCTCAACTTCAGGAAGCCGGCAATAACTAAAATAACGATTAACCGCCGGATCCTTACGGACAGTTTTAGCCCAATACTCATCCCCTGCATCCAGGGATTTTAAGGCCAATGCTATCGCCTCCAAAATAATCTCGCTTTTCACTATCCGTCCTCTGGGGCTGACAGCAAATTTTAATAAGATATGCAGGGCCTCTTCCCCTCCCAGATAACCTATCAGCCAAGCTGCTCCCCTTGTGAGCAGTGGAGAAGCATGCTGGTCTAATAAAAAGGAAATTCGGGGAATTACCTTATTATCATTAAGTAAATACAAACATTCTAAAACACGCAGTTGCCACTCTTCCCCGGGTTCCGAAGCTAAATAGTCAAGGAGCAGGTTACTTATCCCGGTATCTTTGATTCTGCCCAAGGCGATAAACACCCTGGACCGCACCAAATAATCAGGGTGATGCAAAAAAGGAATTAACTTTTCCGCTGTTTTGGGGATATTTTTACCGATGCTTTCGATTCTTCGAAGCAATACAACTCCTTCACCCGGTTCCGCTACAGATAATTTTTCAAATAAAGTGTTAAGTTCCTCATTTTTTTGCAGGTTCATTTTTTGACCTCTTCAATGAATTAATATTAATAAATATATGGTTTACGGTTCCTGCCCGGCTTTTTCCTTTTTGAAACATGCCCTGCATCCAGGATAGATTAACAGGGCCAGAAAAGCACCTAAAACGTCATTGGCTAAATCTGTCCATTCCGGAGTTCGACCCGGCACAAAATGCTGGTGTATTTCATCACTGAGCCCGTAAAAAAAACATATTAAAAGCACCCATAATTTAAACCTCTTGGGAGCAACAGTTTGCTCCAGGGCATAAGCTACCAGGAGAGACAGAATAAAATAAGCTGCCACATGTCCCCAATCAAAACCGGAGAAAAAAGGGAACATACTCTGCAATTGGCTTCCTGACCTGCCGGAAAGATAAAAAATTACTCCTGCCCAAAAAAAGGCAGGCAACCAGTATAGTAGTTTCATAAGTATTTTCGATTTATTCACTTTGACCAGTCACTTCTTTACTTAATAATTACCAACACAAAAAATGTGGCTCATCACCACATTTTTACTCCCTACTTAACTTGCACCAACCAATTGGCTATCCAACCTTCCCGACCGTCTTCCAACACTACTTTATACCAACTGTTCTCTTCTAACATAACTGTAAGGGGATCCCCTTGAACTAATGTGGTAATTTTTTCATAAGTCGTGCCGGGGCCCGTCCGCACATTAGCGGTACTTCCGCTGACAACGGCTGATTTCCCCTGAACAGAAGGATTGTCAGTTTCCTTTGTATTTTTGTTTGAGTTACTGCCGGAATTACTTCCCGTATTGTTGCTGGTATTGCTGCCGGCATTTCGGGAAGTCGTGGACTTTGAACTGCTTTTCCCGGTATTACCGGACAAATCTCCGATCTTCTCTTCCAGAACAGCCACCTTGACTTCCATGTCATCTAATTTATTCTGCAAATCAGCTACTGTTTCTCGCACCACTTTTTCCACATAGCTTTGAGCTACCAGCGGATCACCGGCCGTTCCGGGTATAGTTCCGGCAGCCTGCACTATTTGTCCTATTACAAAGCCCACCGATAAAAATACCATGGCAGCTACAACTAACAGTACCACACGTCCTTTAGTCATGCCTCTCCCTCCAATAACGGAATATCAAATTTTAATTATCCCCGCATATAATGCTTTGCTTTGTCTCCCTGCACCCGGCCGGCTATACTTTTCCCGGTAATAATGCCAATCCGGTCCGCACCCACTAAAATTACAATAGAAATGCCAATAAGAATCAAGACACTTTGGTCTGTTGTCAACATGGTTAACAAAACAGCACTGCTGCTTAGTAAAAAGGTAATAGCATAAATCACTAATACCGTCTGCTTATGAGACAGGCCCATTTCCAATAACCGGTGGTGCAAATGGCCCTTATCTGCTTCAAATATGGGTTTATTGTTGGTGAAACGTCGAATAATGGCAAAAAATGTATCTAAAATAGGGATACCTAAAATAATCACCGGAATAAAGAGGGAAATGATGGTGGCCCCTTTTGTTAAACCCATGACCGCCAGGGCTCCCAGGATAAATCCTAAAAAGAGAGACCCGCAATCCCCCATAAAAAGCTTGGCCGGATGAAAATTAAATTTAAGAAATCCCAAGGCTGCGGCAGCTAAGAGCAAGGCTAAATAAACCGTTTCAAACTGGCCTTGAGTCCACGCCACAACAGCAAGGGTTACGGCAGCAATCCCGGAAACTCCTGCCGCCAGTCCGTCTAACCCGTCAATTAAATTTACCGCATTACTCATTCCGGTGACCCAGAACACAGTTACCGGAATACTAAAAAGCCCTAAAGAAATAATTCCTCCGGTAAAAGGATTGGTTATAAACTTTACTTCTACTCCAAAGTAAACTAAAACCACTGCGGCCATAACCTGCCCCAAAAGCTTGACTTTTGGAGAAATCCCCTTAATATCATCCACAAGGCCCAAGATCATAATCATGGTTCCACTAAAAAGCAACCCCCAGGCCTGAAAGCTCAGTTCCTGCATCAAAAGGGCTCCCAGGACAAATCCCCCGAAAATAGCCACCCCTCCGATTCTGGTAATGGTCCCTTTATGCACTTTTCGTTCATTGGGTTTATCTACTGCTCCAACCCGCAGTGCTATTTTCATCATCACAGGTGTTAAAATAAATGACATGAAAAAAGCAACAAAGATACATAAAACAAGTTTATACATTGTTACCTCTCCCTGATACATCTATGGTCAATAAATTTATAAACCACATCTAGTTTAATACTACCAAACATAAATGACAAGATAGAAACAGGAGATAATTTTGTTAAAATAAAGCAATTACCGTAAGAATATATTTTAATAATTTAGCTTTTTTGAATTGCAAACATAATTTCCCCGGCGCAGGCAGTTTCCCCGTCGACTGTGGCCACTGCCTTGGCTTTGCCCATGGAACCGCGGAAAGCTTTAACCTCCACTTCCAGGCGCAAAACATCTCCCGGTACTACCTGGCGGCGAAAGCGCAGGTTGTCAATACCGGCAAAAAAAGCAATCTTCCCGGCAAATTCCGGTTTTCTTAAAACCAAAACCGCGCCTACCTGGGCTAGTGCCTCTACAATCAGTACACCGGGCATGACCGGATATCCCGGAAAATGTCCCTGAAAAAAAGGCTCGTTAATAGTGACATTTTTTATTCCCACAATCCGCTTATCTTTTTCCAATTCTAAAATCTTATCCACCAAAAGGAACGGGTATCTATGGGGAAGGATTTTTTGAATCTCTTTAATATCTAAAATATCTAAAACATCTGCCATTGTTTACACCCCTGTCAACCAATTATTATTTGGTCTTTTTTATCTTTTTCCATAAATCATCCAGCAATAAGCGTACATCTTCCACTTTAAGCATGATCACGAAAGCAAAGTAACTGCATCCTCCCAAGGCAATGGTACTTATCACCAAAAGAGCCAAATTCCCCTTTGCTTCCAAATCCAGCCTGGTGCCTAAAAAAGCAGCTGCCCACCAGGTTGCCAGAGCCATCATCCCCGATGCCAAACATATCTTCCCTAAAGAAATCAAGAGTTTTTTCCCTTTCAAGAAAGACAGATGCTTTCTCAGTCCATAATAAAGGTATAATGTATTGGCTCCGGTGGCCAAGGAGTTGGCCAAGGCTAAACCGGAATGGGCTAAAGGGCCCATGAAAAGCACACTCAATATTAAATTCACCGCAATTGAAAAAATTCCTGCAAAAACCGGAGTACGGACGTCACCCACCGCATAATAGGCCCTGGTAATTACCATATTGGCTGCACCGGGAAACAAGCCCAAAGAATAATACAACAAAGCGGAAGCCGTGGCCAAGGTTGCTGCATGGTCAAAGGCACCCCGTTCAAAAAGAAGCTGGATAATGGGTACTCTTAATACCATTAATCCCACAGCGGCAGGAATAGTAATCAGACTGACCATGCCTAAACCTCTGAGCAAGGTTTCCGAAAAAAATTTCTTTTCCCCTTTGATGGCAAAGGCTGACATGGTAGGATAAATAGCCGAAGCCACTGCCGCCACGAAAATGCCCTGGGGCAGATTCATCAACTTCATGGCAAAGTTTAATGCGGAAATACTGCCTTCCGCCAGCCAGGAAGCAAAAATCCGGTTCAAGGCCAGATTAATCTGGTTCACCGCCACGCCTAAAACGATAGGGCCAATAGTGAGCATCAGCTGGCGCACGGCGGGATGCTTCAAATCCAGAACTAAACTATATTTAAATTTTACTCTCTTTAAAACCGGAATTTGCAAAACCAAAAAGCCCATAAAACTGACCAAAGTTCCCACTGCCAGCCCGGTAATTCCATACCGAGCGGAAAAAAGCACTACGGATGCAATGATGATCATATTGGAAAAGCCCGGAGCAAAAGCCGGAATGGCAAACTTATAAGAGGCATTCAAAATCCCGGAAATAACCATACCTACTCCCATAAACACCACGGAAGGGAACATTATCCTGGTCAAATAGGCGGCTAAACGGGCGGAATCCGGATTAAACCCGGGTGCAGTAATTTTTACCAAAAACCCGGCCCCCACCATTCCCAATATTGTTAAAAAGGACAATACCAGGGCGGTCAAGTTTAAAATTGTACTGGCCACATGCCAGGCCTCATGAT
>DUPU01000029.1 GCA_012838175.1 Clostridia bacterium | reverse complement strand
TTAAATATACATGAAAATTTTTGCCGGGGGTTGGCCACCTACTTGGCAGGTAACCTGCATATCGGAGTGGAGGTTAAAATCCTCTCTATCGAGCAAGTGACTTACGATGAGTATATTCGCTCCTTGCCATACCCTACTATTTTAGGAATATTTAGTATGGCTCCGTTAGAGGGCAATGCTTTATTTGAGCTTAGCCCGGCTGTGGCTTTTACCCTTATGGACAGACTTTTGGGAGGGCAGGGCAATCAACCCACAAAAAACCGGGATTTAACGGAAATAGAGCGAAGAATCCTGGGAGGAAGACTGATTCAGATAGTCCGCCTGATAGGAGAAGCCTGGGAAGATGTTTATCCTATTACTCCAAAGCTTGTTAATATGGAAACTAACCCTTTATTTACTCAGATTGTGGCACCCAATGAAATTGTGGTGGTAGTGACCATGGAAGTGGAAATTGGGGAATCTAAAGGGATGATAAATATATGCTTTCCTTATATCGTGATGAAGCCGATATTGGATAAATTGAATAATTTGTTTTTGTTCTTTTCCAAAGAACAGAAAGTATCTCATCAAAATCGGGAGATGATCAAGAAAAAAATTGAATTTGCCCAAGTACCTTTAAAAGTACTGCTGGGCAAAACCCAAATCACCATTCAGGAATTGCTGAACTTGGAACCGGGGGATGTCATCCTTTTGGACCAAGAAATAAAGATTCCGTTAAATGTATATGTGGGCAGGTTTAAGAAATTTATGGGCATACCGGGTTTGAAAGGCAACCGGATGGCCGTTCAAATAACTCAAATAGTATCAGACGGAGGGGATGAAAAATGAGTGAAATGCTGACACAAGAAGAGATTGATGCTTTATTGGCCGGTGCGTCGGAAGGGGACAGGCCTCCAAAGCAGGAAAAAGCCTCTTCAAATAAAGCAGCCGGGGGAATTATTCCTAATAATTTTCTTAATGAAATGGAAAAAGACGCTTTAGGTGAAATAGGGAATATTTCTATGGGTACCGCTGCTACCACCTTATCTCAATTATTAGGTAAAAGGGTGCATATTACCACACCCAAGGTGGATATAGTCACTGCCAAAAAAATCATAGAAGATTATCCCATTCCCCACGTCTTGATTCATGTTCAATATAAAAAAGGGCTGAGCGGATCAAATCTTTTAGTGCTTTCCCAAGAGGACGGCGGGGTGATAGTAGATTTAATGATGGGAGGGGCAGGCATAAAACCCTCCGGAGACTTAAATGAAATCCAAATCAGCGGTATTGCTGAGGCGATGAATCAAATGATAGGTTCTGCCGCCACATCCATGTCCACAGTATTTAACGCTGTGGTGGATATTACTCCACCCCAGGTGATTGTGGGAACCTTGGAACAGGAAGAGGAAACCATTTTAGAAATATTTAATAAAGAGGAGCCCATGGTCCGGGTGGTTTTCAAAATGGTGGTGGAAGGGGTTTTGGACAGTGTTTTGCTTCAAGTCATACCTATCAACGTAGCTAAGGAAATGGTTAATTCCCTCATGTCTGCTGTGAACGGTTCCCAATTAAGTAATGCAGCACCGCCGCCGGAACCTAGGCAAGAGCCGTTGGGGGTGCAATTAGATCAATCTCATTTCCCGAGGCAGATGCCTACTGCCGGTGTTAGGCCCCAACAGGAGGGAGGTACTCATAAAGTAGTGGACCATCCCACCGAGGTTCAACCGGCTCAGTTCTCTCAGTTAACAACAACAGATAACCTTATCTCTGGGAGCGGTAATTTGGAATTGATTTACGATGTTCCTCTCCAGGTCAGCGTTGAACTTGGCAGGGCTTCAAAGACAGTTAGGGAGATTTTGGAATTAGGTCCCGGTTCGGTGGTGGAGTTGGACCGTCTTGCAGGGGAACCGGTTGATATGATTGTGAACGGAAAGCTTATTGCCAAGTGTGAGGTGGTAGTTATAAACGAAACCTTTGGCATTCGCATTACAGAAATTGTTAGTTCTGATGAGAGAATGGAGACCTTTAATTAAATGAAAATAAATTTAAGCTTAACAGAAGTACAAGCTCATAGCTTAAGGAGGAATTAGTCAGTGGGACGGAAAGTTCTGATTGTAGATGATGCAGCTTTTATGAGAATGATGTTGAAAGACATCCTAACTAAAGGTGGCTATGAAATTATCGGGGAAGCTGAAAACGGGGAAGTTGCCATCAGAAAATATGAAGAGTTGGCCCCTGATTTGGTAATTATGGATATAACCATGCCGGAAATGAGCGGTTTGGAAGCCGTGAAAAGAATCCGCGCTCTTGATTCTCAAGCCAAGATTATTATGTGCAGTGCCATGGGGCAACAATCAATGGTGATTGAGGCAATTCAGTCCGGGGCCAAGGATTTTGTGGTGAAACCTTTTCAGGCGGACAGAATTCTGGAAGCAGTGGCAAAGGTTTTAAAATAGAATTATGAATAGTATTGAAAACCAACCTTATCAGCCCTCTGTACCTGTTCCGGCAGCTGCCGGAGAGCCCTTTTCCTGGGGCGGATTAATTGGTGCTGTGCTTGTTTTTCTGATTATACTGGTGGCAGCTTTGTGGATGATTAAAAGACTAAATAATATTTCCTATCGCAATATGGAAGTTCCCTGGGCCCGAGTACTAGATCGCCAGGTGCTTAATAATCACCAGGCATTGTATTTGGTGGAAATTGCCGGCAAACTCCAAGTTTTGGGGGGGACCGATCATCATTTAACGAAGATTGAAGAGATTAACGATCCGGAACTTGTGGCGGAAATATTTGAGGAAATTGCCAAAAGGCCTCAGGGTAATGTGAATCATCTGATTGAGAGAATGGGAAAAAGGCTTGGGGGCAGGAAAAAGAATAAGGAGTTTTCCTCCCAGCTTGAGCATTGGCTGGAGGAGGTTAATAAGTGATTACCTTTGATTTCGGTACCGGTTCTGTCATCGAAATTTTATTATTAGTGACAATTCTTTCCCTGGTGCCCGCTATTTTGGTATTGATGACTTCTTTTACCAGGATTGTGGTGGTGCTGGCTTTTGTGCGGAATGCTTTAGGCACTCAACAGTTGCCACCGAATCAAGTTATCATTGGGCTGGCCCTTTTTCTGACCTTTTTTGTGATGATGCCGACTTTTACTCAAATAAATACCAATGCCCTTCAGCCTTATCTGGCTCAGGAAATCAGCCGGGAAGAAGCAATTCGCCAGGCGGAAGGCCCTTTGCGTACTTTTATGTTTAAGCAAACAAGGGAAAAGGATTTAGAACTCTTTGTAGGCATGTCCGGTTTGGAAAGACCGCAGACATACGGGGATATCCCCACTTATGTACTGATTCCCGCTTTTGTCATCAGTGAATTAAAAACCGCCTTTCAAATGGGCTTTGCTTTGTTTATCCCTTTTATGATTATAGATATGGTGGTGGCAAGCGCTTTAATGTCCATGGGGATGATGATGCTTCCGCCCATGATGATTTCTTTGCCCTTCAAGATTTTACTTTTTGTACTGGTTGACGGGTGGCATATGGTGGTTGAATCTTTAATAGTAAGTTTTTAGGATAGGGATTTGATATTCATATGACGGAAAGTGATGTTTTATATTTAGCAAAAGAAGCGATCGGGACTGGTTTGCTGGTAGGGGGACCTATTCTGGGTGTTAGTTTATTGGTGGGCTTAATTATCAGTGTTTTTCAGGCCATGACGCAGATTCAAGAGCAAACCCTGACTTTTATCCCGAAGATTTTTGCCATTGCCCTGGTGTTGATCCTTTTAGGCCCTTGGCTATTAGAGATAATGACCAATTACACCATAAACCTTTTTACCGAATTGCCCAATTTTGCAAAATACTGAGAATAGGTGAAATGTTTTGGGACTGGCGGAATTACTTCAATGGAATATTTTATTGTTTTTTTTAATTTTCTCCCGCTGGGCAGGAATGGTGATGCTGGCTCCGGTTTTCGGAGCAAGAGGGGTGCCGGCACCGGTGAAACTGGGTTTAGTGGTAGGTCTGTCCGCAGTTTTGTATCCCCTGGTGTCTGCGTCCGTTCCGGAGTTGCCCCAAAGCATCTTGCCGGTAGTTGCTCTGATTATAAAAGAAACTGTGGTGGGATTGGCAATAGGCTATATCGTAAGCTTGATTACGGCTATCATGCAGGGGGCCGGGGAGCTGATGGATTTTCAGATGGGCTTTATCATGGGTAATACCATTGACCCCATTTATGGGATGCAAAGCCCTCTTACCGGTAACTTTATTATGGTTTTAGCCACCATGCTCCTTTTAGCTATGGACGGGCATCATTATATGATTGCCGCCATGGTCAAGAGCTATCAATTCATACCCATAAATCCTCCGGCTCTGGCTGACGGGACAGCTTTTTACATAGGCATGACAGCCCAGGTATTTGCTTTATCCATACAAATAAGTATGCCGGTCTACGGCGCCTTATTCTTAGCGAATATCGGGGTAGGTTTATTGGCCAAGACCGTTCCCCAGTTAAATATTTTTCATGTTCTTTTTCCTGTAAAAATAATTTTTGGCCTGGTAATATTTTATTTGGCCCTTCCTTTTTTCGGGAATACCGTGGCTCAGATTTTTGATACCGCTATGGAATGGGTCTTTCAGTTTCTTAGGGGGTGGAGCCAATAGCGGAAAAAAGGTTTCCGGCTACACCAAAAAGAAAACGGGATGCTCGAAAAAAAGGCCAAGTTCTGAAAAGCCAGGAACTGACATCAGCCCTGATTCTTTTAGGCTTGATTGGAATATTGAAGTTTTGGCTGCCTAAGATGTTGGATAAAATGGGCCGGCTGATCAGTTATGCTTATGCTTTTTCCCATGAATGGGATATCCGGACTGTGGCAGCTTTAATGACAGAAGTCAGTCTGCAAACTTTTTACATATTAGCGCCTTTGTTTTTGACAGCTTTTTTGATTGCTTTGGCAGTTAATTATTTTCAAGTTGGGTTCTTATTAACTTTTGAACCGATCAAACCTAAACTATCCCGTTTAAGCCCCATTGAAGGAGCGAAAAGGATGTTTGGGGTTAAAGCTTTGGTGCAGCTAATTAAAGCTTTATTAAAAGTAGTGATTATTGGATATTTTCTCTATGCTGTAATCAGAGATAACTTTGAAACTTTTGGAGTTTTGCAGCAAATCAACGTAAAGCAGGCCACCATGCTTTTGGGGGAGATTTTATTTGAAATGGCATGGAAAGTGGCGGTAGCTTTTACTTTAGTGGCAGTTTTAGATTTCCTTTATCAGTGGTGGGACTATACCAAGAATTTAAAAATGTCCCATGAAGAAGTGAAGGAAGAATTTAAGCAAACGGAAGGGGATCCTCTGGTTAAAGCCGAAATCAAGAAGAAACAAAGAAGTTTAGCTGTCCGGAGAATGATGGAGGACCTGAAACAAGCCGATGTAGTTATTACTAACCCTACCCATCTGGCGGTTGCAATAAAATACGATCCGGAAAAATACGAAGCACCCTATGTTTTAGCAAAAGGGCAGGGCCAAGTTGCCCAAAGAATCAAAGAAATTGCCCGGGAACATGATATCCTGATTATGGAAAACAAACCCTTAGCCCAGGCTTTATATGCGCAGGTTGAATTGGGAGAAGTTGTGCCCCGGGATTTATATAAAGCTGTAGCGGAAGTTCTGGCCTTTGTTTATAAATTTAGCCGGAGAAAAAAATCCTACATTTCGTAGGTGTATGGAAAAAAGATAATGGGAGAACAGTCAATGGGGATTTCAGCTTCAAATAAGTTGTCCAAAAACATAGATATTTTGGCCGCTTTCGGTGTTGTGGGCGTGGTGGTCATGATGATAGTCCCGCTTCCCCCTGCCTTGGTGGATATTCTGCTCACTTTGAATATTGCCGGCTCGGTGCTGATTCTGATGTTGGCGATGTTTACCAGAGAATCCCTGGAGTTTTCCATTTTTCCCTCTTTGCTTTTGATTATGACTTTGTTCCGTTTGTCTCTAAATATTTCCACCACCCGCTTAATTCTCCTGGACGGGTATGCCGGACAGTTGGTGCAACAATTCGGCGCATTTGTGATCAAAGGAAATGCGGTAGTGGGATTTATCATTTTTGCAATTTTAGTTGTGGTAAACTTTATTGTCATCACCAAAGGGGCGGAACGGGTTTCGGAAGTTGGGGCCCGTTTTACCTTAGATGCTATGCCCGGGAAGCAAATGAGCATTGATGCGGACCTCAACGCCGGAATCATTACGGAGCAAGAAGCGAAGGCCAGGCGGGCGGCCATTCAAAAAGAGGCGGATTTTTACGGAGCTATGGACGGGGCCAGTAAATTTGTTAAAGGAGATGCCATCGCTGCTATCATTATCCTCCTTATCAATATCATCGGAGGAATTATTATCGGTGTGGTAATGCGGGGGATGACGATTGGAGATTCCGTCCATACCTATACCTTGTTAACCATTGGGGACGGATTGGTCTCTCAGATTCCTGCCTTATTGGTTTCCACGGCAACAGGCTTGATGGTAACCATAGCGGATTCGGAGCAAAACCTGGGTCAAGATTTGGCCGGCCAGCTATTACGAATGCCGAAAGCTCTTTTTGTCACCGGTGCGGTATTGGTAGTTTTAGCTATGCTGGGACTGCCGAAGGCCCCTTTGTTTCTGATTGCTTTTGTATGTATGGTTTTAGGGTATTTTCTGCGGAAAGAAGATCAGGAAACTGACCAGGACACCAGGGAAAAAGCTATTGAAAATGAAATTGCAGAGTCCAAAAAACCGGAGAACGTGATGCAAGTTCTCAATATTGATTTAATGGAATTGGAAATCGGATATGCTTTAATTCCCCTGGTGGATACCGGTCAGGGCGGAGATTTGCTGGACCGGATTGTGCTTATCCGCAGGCAGATTGCGGGGGAATTAGGATTCATCGTTCCGGTAATCAGAGTGAGAGATAATATGAATCTATCACCCAATCAATATGTGATAAAAATTAGGGGAGCGGAAGTTGCCACGGGGGAACTCCTGGCAGATCATTACCTGGCTATCAGCGGGGGGATTGATGATGATTCCATTCCCTCCATTCCCACCAAGGAGCCGGCTTTCAACCTGGATGCTCAGTGGATAAGCGCAGCCTATCGAGAACAAGCTGAATTATCAGGCTATACCGTAGTAGATGCTCCCACGGTATTGGCTACTCATCTAACAGAAGTTATAAAGACCCATGCCTATGAGATTTTGAACAGGCAGGATGTGAAAAAGCTGGTAGATCATGTAAAGGAATATGCCCCGGCTGTGGTGGATGAACTTATCCCTGACCTGATGAGTTTAGGACAGGTACAAATGGTTTTAAGCAACCTCCTGCGGGAAAGAGTTTCAATTAAAGACTTGGCTGCAATTCTGGAGACATTGGCTGATAAAGCGGTGATTACTAAAGATATTGACCGGCTAACGGAACATGTACGCCAAACCTTGGCACGATCCATTGTACAACCCCTCTTGGATGAGAATAAAAAACTGAAAGTATTAACTTTAGACCCGAAAATTGAACAAATGATTTTGGAGAACCTGAAACCCTCCGATTATGGGTCCTATATAAATCTTGACCCCAATACCAGACAAATGTTAATACAAAAAATTGGTCAAGAGGTGGAAAGGCTGATTTTAAAAGGACATAATCCGGTAATCTTTTGTGCTCCCATTGTCAGAATTAATTTGAAGCGATTGACGGAAAGACAGATTCCTCATTTGGTGGTTATTTCATACAATGAACTTGTACCGGGTGTGGAAGTGGAGGCTTTAGGAATGGTGGTGCTGGAAAATGCGCATTAAACGATATGTGGGAGATAATGTGGCGGAGGCCATGGGTAAAATTAAAAGAGAACTGGGACCGGATGCGGTAATTTTACACACTCGAAAATTTAAAGAGGGGGGTTTTTGGGGTTTCTTCGGGAAAACCCGGATTGAAATTACCGCTGCCATTGAAGACAGTATTCCCAGCTCCAAAAAGGAAGAGCCGATAAAAAAGGCAGAGCCCCCCATGCCCGCTATGGAAGCCAAAACCCAAGTGGAGTTTGCTCAAATATATAAGGTTTTAACTGAATTAAAAAGCGATTTAGTCAAGCAAGAGGAGCAGGAAAAATTCCCCAAACCATTGAACAATTGGCTGAAAGACCTGGTCGGAAAAGGTATCAGCCAAGAATTGGCGGAAACACTCATTCAGGAAGTAAGACAAGAATTGCCGATGAATAAATGGGATGAGTCCGAGGCAGTCAGAAATGTGTTAAAGGAAAGAATTGTTCATTTCTGCCGCAATACTCAAGGGATTGTGCTGGATAAAAGGCCGGTTATAGTTGCTCTAATCGGACCAACCGGGGTAGGAAAGACAACGACAATCGGGAAACTGGCAGCGGATTATAGTTTGTTCCAAAAGAAAAGCGTTGCCTTGCTTACAGCGGATACTTATCGGGTGGCAGCAGCGGAACAATTGAAAATTTTCGGTGATATCATCGGCAATCCGGTGGAAATTGTCACCAACCCGGAAAATTTCAGTAAGGCTATGGTCAAACATAAGGATAAAGAACTTATTTTTATTGATACATCCGGACGCAGTCCTCATCATGAAATACATATGTCTGAATTGGAAAATTTTTTGTCTTGGGTGAAACCGGATTTGACCATGTTAGTTTTAAGTGCCACCACTAATTTAGCGGACCAGCTGATTATTTTTGAACGATTCAAAAAAATGTCCACCCACCTGGTGTTAACCAAATTAGATGAGAGTTTGCACAATGGTTCCATCTTGGATGTTGTAGTTAAAACCGGGCTTCCGGTAGCATATCTGACTAATGGTCAAAGCGTTCCTGATAATATCGAAGCAGCCACACCGGAAAAGATGGCCGGATATATACTCGGGGAGAATTGTAATTATGAATGGACAGATAAGCGGTTTGCAGCAATTGGTAAATAAGAAAGAGGAAGGCGGCTCTCCCGGGATGAGGGTAATCACGATAAGCAGCGGTAAGGGAGGAGTCGGCAAGACCAGCCTGGTTGTTAATCTGGCCCTGGCTTTAAGTGATTATAATTATAGAATTATGATCCTGGACGGGGATTTGGGAATGGCTAATGTGGATGTGGCTTTTGGCGTGATGCCGCCTTAC
>DUPU01000227.1 GCA_012838175.1 Clostridia bacterium | reverse complement strand
TGGATATTAAAATTACAGGAATTGACCGGGAAATCCTTACCCAAGCCTTGGCCCAAGCTCGAGAAGGTCGGATGCATATTTTAGGCAAAATGCTGGAAGTAATTCAAGAACCTCGCAAGGAGTTATCTCCTTATGCCCCGCGCATTATCCGGACGAAAATTCACCCGGATAAAATCAGAGACGTAATTGGTTCCGGTGGGAAAATTATCAAGAAAATAATTGAAGATACAGGGGCAAAAATTGACATTGAAGATGACGGGAGGATTTTTATTGCCAGCGTTGATGGTTCAGGAGGGGAAAGGGCTTTAAAAATTATTGAGTCCATTACTCAGGATGTGGAAATAGGGCGTATTTACACAGGCAAGGTAGTGAAAACCACTGATTTTGGAGCTTTTGTGGAAATAATCCCCGGTGTTCTTGATCTTCCCGGCAAAGAAGGGATGGTGCATATTTCCCAACTTTCACCTAAAAGGGTAGAAAAGGTTACTGATGTGGTCAAAGAAGGGGATTTGGTCATGGTTAAGGCCATTGGTATTGACAATCAGGGTCGTGTAAAACTGTCACGTAAAGAGGTATTAAAGGAACAGACAAAATAGAATACTTAACAGTAAAGAAAGCACCTGGGGTGCTTTTTTTATTTCCCCTCATAAATTATGGCTGAAATGAATAACATTAGTTTAAAGCAGTGATCCATTAATTTAGAAAAAGAGGGGAGAGAAGAGTGAAAATATATTTTATTACCAAACCCCAAATCATTATTGGTATTATCAGTGGCATCATATTAGTGTTTCTTGGTTTTTTTATTGTAAATCGCTTAGATTATGGTCCAATAGAGCCAACTACGGATTTTTCGCCAATATATCAAGGTTCCGGTGAAAAACAACAAATAAGTTTAGCCGTAAATGTTGATTGGGGTGAAGAATTCATCCCTGACATGATAAAAATATTTAACCAAAACAAAATTAAATGTAGCTTTTTTTTAACCGGAAGATGGACGGAAAAATTTCCTAATATTGCTAAAGTGATTTCCCAAAACAATCACGAAATCGGCAATCATGGATATAAACATGACAGCACCAACAATATGTCACTGGAACAGGTAAAAAGTGATATCATCAAGACTGAAAAAATCATAAAATCTGCTACCGGAATAAAAACTAAATTATATGCTCCCCCTTCTGGAGAACGGGGGGAGCATGTGCTGAAAGCTGCCCGTGATTTGGGTTATCAAGTGATTTTGTGGAGTATTGATACTATCGACTGGCAGTGCCCTGCACCCCAAACCATAATGTCCAGGGTTTTGGATAAAGCTCATAACGGTGCGATTGTACTGATGCACCCCACAGAACCAACATTAAAGGCTTTACCCGGGATAATACGGGAATTAAAAAAAAGAGGATTCCAATTTGTTACTGTTTCTGAAAATATAAAAGGGTAAAGAGCATTTTGTTTATGCTGTCCTTCCTGATAATACAAAAAAGGTTTTTGGCAAAATTCGTAGAAATAAATATGATGAAATTTTCAGGGAGGCAAAATATGTTATACAAAGACTTACTATCAAATGGAATTCGTGTTGTAACAGAAGAACTCTCTTTCGTGCATTCCGTTTCTATCGGCATTTGGGTCGGAACAGGTTCCCGTTATGAAACCGGTATAAATCATGGAATTTCCCACTTCCTGGAGCATATGCTCTTTAAAGGCACTAAAAAAAGAACAGCCAAGCAAATCGCAGAAACCTTAGAAACGGTTGGTGGGCAGCTTAATGCTTTTACGGCAAAAGAGTATACCTGTTATTATGCCAAGGTATTAAATGACCATTTTAACCTAGCTACAGATGTCCTGGCGGATATGCTTTTAAATTCTCTTTTTAGATTGGAGGACATTGAAAAAGAGCGAAATGTGATTTTGGAAGAAATAAAAATGTATGAGGATACCCCTGATGAGCTGGTACATGATATATATTCCAGAACCCTTTGGCAAAATGACCCTTTAGGTAAATCGATTATCGGCACCTATGATTCTGTAGGAAAGATTACTCGGGAACAATTATTATCCCATTATAATTCATACTATGTTCCTCAAAACATAGTAATTGCAGTGGTAGGCAATATTAAGCGGGAATGTGTTTTGGACAGGTTGGAAAAATTATTTTCCCAAATATCTGGTCAAAAAACAAAAAATAAGTTATCTATTCCCCAATCATCCAATAATATATCCGTTGTCATAAAAGATATTGAACAAATGCACCTTTGTTTAGGGTTTCCCGGTTTTGCAAGTCAGGATGAGGATATTTATTCCTTGTCTGTGCTCAATCATGTTTTAGGAGGAGGATTGAGTTCCCGGTTATTTCAAGAAGTACGGGAAGAACGGGGATTGACCTATAGTATCTATTCTTATCATTCCGGCTATTCAAACACCGGCCTGTTCGGTGTCTATGCCGGAACCAGCATGCAAAATGCTCAGGAAGTAATAGAAATTGTCCTTAGACAAATCTCAAATATTAAAAAACAGGGCATTACAAAAGAAGAATTAGAAAATACTAAACAACACATTAAAGGCACCGTTCTTTTAAGCTTAGAAAACATTAATAACCGCATGAACCGAATAGGGAAATCGGAACTTTGTTATGATCGGATTATTACTCCTGAGGAAGTTGTGGAATCCGTATTAAAAGTTACTCAAGAAAAAGTAGTGGAAACGGCGCAGAGACTTTTTTGCTGGGATAAATTCGCTTTTGCCGCAGTAAGCCCTAAAAGTCCAAACTTCCAGTTGAAAGAATTGCTGGAAAAAATCAATTAAGGAGTTTCTCATGGTTTCAGTTAATGTCAAAATCCAGTATTGTGCTCATTATCAAGGATTGCCCGAACCTAAATACCAGACTTCCGGTGCCTCAGGGATAGATCTCTTGGCGGCCGTCAAGGACGAGGTTACGCTGGAAAAAGGGGAATATAAACTTATTCCCACCGGCATCAAGATTGAGATTCCGGCGGGATTTGAAGCCCAGGTGCGTCCCAGAAGCGGACTTGCTTTAAATTACGGTATTAGCGTATTAAATACTCCAGGAACAATCGATTCCGACTATCGGGGTGAAATTCAGGTTATTTTAATTAATTTCGGTAAAGAAAAGTTTACCGTATCCCGGGGCATGCGCATAGCCCAATTGGTCTTCGGAAAAATTGTCCGGGTCGATCTTGAAGAAACGGATTCTTTAGAAAAAACAGGCAGGGACTCCGGAGGATTCGGACATACGGGAGTTCGGTAGACATTAAGAAATATGAAAATTAGCATATTATAGTTTAAAAGCTCATATGATTTCATAACAACCAAAAGAAGGTGAGTGTTATGAAATTAAGTGAACTAATAGGAAAAAAAATCGTAAATGTTTATGACGGCGGTATTTTAGGAACAGTGGGAGATTCAGACCTAGTAATTGACCCTTTTTCCGGAGAGATTGAATCAATTATCCTGCCTAATAAAAGCAGTATCTTTAATTTATGGTTTCAAAAACAACAATTGGTAATCCCATGGGAATCTGTAAAGAAAGTAGGTTCGGAGGTAATTGTGGTTGATTTGGACGAATCCCATGGTAGGATGTGGTAAAGAATAATTTTATGTTCTTTGTTTTTATATAATATAATTTCTTAAATAACCTGGCGGCTTATCCCGGCAGGATTTTTTTTTGTAAAATGGAATATAACTATTTATACATATTTGAGGAAGGTTGTGATTTAACATGTCTAAAAAATATCGAATTATTATTACCGGAGCCTGCGGAAAAATGGGCCGGGCTATAATAAATGGAATTTTCCATGAACCGGATATTCAAATTGTTGGTGCGGTAGATACCAGACTTTTAGGCAAGGATATAGGTTTATTGGTAGGGGAAGAACCCCAAAACATCTACATAAAAGACAAATTAGAGCAGGTAATAAAAGAAACAGGGGCTCAGATAATGATTGATTTTACCAATCCTCAGGCGGTAATGAAAAACGTTAGAACCGCTTTGATTCATAAAGTAGCCTCCATTGTCGGCACCACCGGTTTAACTTCTCAAAATTTTGAGGAATTAAACATGTTGGCAGAAAAATATCAGGCACCGGTATTCATTGCTCCTAATTTTGCTTTAGGGGCGGTGTTAATGATGAAATTTGCCAAAGAAGCCAGCAAATATTTTCCCCATGTAGAAATTATTGAAAAACACCATGATCAAAAGGTGGATGCCCCATCGGGAACAGCTATAAAAACCTTAGAAATGATTGCGGAAGAACGAAATGTTATAAACCAGGGAGCTCCCCATGAATTTGAAAAAATAAGCGGCAGCAGAGGAGGCAGCTACCAGGGTATGAGAGTGCACAGCCTGCGTTTACCCGGACTGGTTGCCCATCAGGAGGTAATTTTCGGAGGAGAGGGCCAAACTTTATCCATTAAACATGATTCTATCAGTCGGGATTCTTTTGTACCCGGCCTGCTTTTAGCAATAAGAAATATTGAGGACATGAAGGGAGTGGTTTATGGTTTGGAAAAACTACTTTGGTAGAAATACCTAGATATCCAAGCACCTTCAAAAAAAATAATCATATATTGGTATTAGTTATCCGCCTCGTATATGGGAGGTATGGGAATGAGCACAGATGCTAAAAGATGCTTAGCTGTAATTGGTGGAGACAATCGGGAAATAGTTTTAATTAAATCCTTGGCTGAAATAGGATATTCTATTAAGGTATTTGGATTGCCTGTCTCATTAATGCCCCAGGGGATAAAAACTTGTACTTCTTTTCATGCAGCTGTAGAAGATATAGATGCCGTAATTTTACCGATGCCAGGTATCAACGAAAAGGGAATTCTTCATGCAAAATTGTGGGATGCCGATATTTTACTGACTGCAGAAGATTTTGCTTCCATTCCACAAAAGGTTCCCGTTTTTGTGGGAGCAGCTTCCAGATTCTTGAAAAATATTGCTCTGGCTAAGGGGATATCTCTAATTGAGGTTGCAGAGATGGATGAAATTGCGATCCCCAATTCTATTCCTACGGCTGAAGGAGCAATTCAATTAGCCATGGAAAAATTGCCTATTACTCTACACCACGCCCAATCTTTTGTCATAGGATACGGAAGAGTGGCAGAAACCCTTTGTATCATGTTAAAAGGAATTGGAGCAAATGTTACGGTTTTTGCCAGAAACAATTCTCAACGGGCTAAATGTCAGGTTCTAGGCTATCAGGCAAAGCCAATAAAGGACCTGCCTTTGTGTGTGAAGGAAGCAGATGTAATTTTTAATTCAGTACCTGCCTTGATAATTGATGAAAAAGTACTCTGTCAGGCCAAGAAAGACACATTAATTATCGATTTAGCCTCAAGCCCGGGAGGAACAGATTTTGAAACGGCAAAAAGACTTGGCATTCCCGCCCTTTTAGCTTCAGGGCTACCTGGTAAGGTTGCTCCTCTTACGGCAGGCAGAATATTAGCTGATGCCTATCCCCGGATAATTGAATCCTATTTCAAGGAGAACCCAAGGTAATCGTTTGGAGGTGTTTTTATGCGATTAAAGGGTAAAAAGATAGGTTTTGCCCTCACCGGTTCCCATTGTACCATTGAAAGGGTCTTATCGGAGATAGAAAAATTGATTGCTGATGAGGGAGCGGAGGTATATCCTATTGTATCTGATTCGGTTAACAGTACCGATACCCGCTTTGGGACAGCAACCCGCTGGAAAGACATTTTGGAACAACTAACAAAGAAAAAGATTATTTCTACCATAGTAGAAGCAGAGCCTGTCGGCCCCGAAAAACTTTTTGATGTCTTGGTAATTGCTCCATGTACGGGAAATACCATAGCCAAGCTTGCCCATGGGATAACCGATACACCTGTGCTGATGGCGGCCAAAGCAACTTTACGCAATGGAAAACCGGTGGTTGTTGCCATCTCAACCAACGACGGTTTAGGCTTCGGAGCACTTAATATTGCCATGCTGTTAAATACGAAAAATATTTACTTGGTACCTTTTGGTCAGGATAATCCCATGACAAAAAATAATTCTTTGGTTGCCCATATGGATAAAATTGCTGACACCATTGTGGAAAGTATCGAAGGCAAGCAGATTCAGCCATTATTAATTCCGCATTAAATAAATTTATATGCTAAAAAGGATTATTTCGATAATATCTCTTGATGTATATGGTGAAGACGATTATACTAAGAGGAATAGGGTTGAAATAAAGCAATATATTATGTGTTTTTAGCTGTTGATGAATATTAATATGAAATATTGGGGTGACAATATGAAGATTCTGGTACAAAAGTTTGGAGGTTCATCGGTTTCCACAGATGAACAAAGAAAAATTGTGGCGAGCAAGATTTCCGGGGCGGTCAAAGAAGGATATAAAGTTGCCGTGGTGGTTTCAGCAATGGGAAGAATGGGTGCGGCTTATGCTACAGATACATTGAAAGGCCTGGTAACTGATGAAAGTATTATTTCAAAAAGGGATATGGATTTATTAATGGCTTGCGGCGAGATTATTTCCAGTGTAGTGATGGCCAGCGAATTAAAGTTATTAGGAATAGAGGCTACCTGCTTAACGGGAGGTCAGGCCGGAATTATTACTGATGATTGCTTTAATGATGCTCGAATATTACAAGTAAATCCCGCGGAAATTTATAAGGAATTTGAACGTAATGATGTTGTTTTGGTTGCAGGATTTCAAGGTATGACAAAGGACGGCAAAATCACAACCTTAGGCAGAGGGGGAAGCGATACTACCGCTGCCGCACTGGGAGTAGCTTTAAACGCTGAACGAGTGGATATTTATACAGATGTAGACGGGGTAAAAACTGCCGACCCTAAAATAGTAAATAATGCTAAAACTTTGGATAAAATAACTTATAATGAAATCTGCCAATTGGCCCATGAAGGAGCAAAAGTTATTCATCCCCGAGCTGTGGAAATTGCCATGCAGGGAAATATTCCTCTTAGAGTTTTAAGTACATTTGGTGAAGGGGAAGGAACTATAGTAGCAAACGGTGTTTTAAAAGGTGAAAACGTGACAGATATTAAAAATGACAGAATTATTACGGGTATCACCCAAAAGACAAATGTATCTCAGTTAATTATTGATAACTCCGCTAAGGACCAGGAAATATCCAATAAAATTTTCAAAGCCCTTGCCCAGGCGGAAATAAGTGTTGATTTCATCAGCATTAACGAAACAGAGATTATTTTTAC
The DNA here is from genome assembly GCA_012838175.1 of Clostridia bacterium. GTDB lineage: Bacteria > Bacillota > Dehalobacteriia > Dehalobacteriales > Dehalobacteriaceae > DUPU01. The sequence continues at coordinate 4,774 of DUPU01000227.1, read as the reverse complement.
CGTTAAATATACTGATTGTGAAAAAGCTGTTGCTATCATTAATAATTTAGGTTTAAAAGTAAAAACAAATCCCCATTGTGCCAAAGTTGCAGCAGTGGGTGCCGGGATGACCGGAGTTCCCGGGGTAATGTCGAAAATTGTGGAAGCATTAACTGAAAAAAATATAAAAATACTTCAATCCGCAGATTCATATACCAGTATTTGGTGTTTAGTACCTCAGGAGAACATGGAAGAAGCAGTGCGCACACTGCATGAAAAGTTTAATCTAGGATGAGGTGAAAGCATTGACATTTGGCTCAGTTATTACGGCTATGGTAACACCGTTTCATGATGACGGTAAGGTTAATTTTCAAAAAGCTCAAGAACTGGCCCAATATTTACTGGAAAATGGCTCTGATTCCTTAGTTGTATCCGGAACAACAGGGGAATCTCCCACTCTTAGTTTCCAGGAAAAAATTGATCTTTTCTCAGCTGTAAAAGAGTCAGTTAATGGTAAAGGATATGTCATCGCGGGGACCGGAACATATTCCACTGAGGAGTCGGTGGAATTATCAAAAGCTGCTGCAAAAGCAGGGGCGGATGGTTTAATGTTAGTGGTACCCTATTATAACAAACCTACTCAAGAAGGTCTTTATCGACATTTTAAAACCGTTGCCCAGAGCACTGGTTTGCCCGTTATACTTTATAATATCCCTTCCAGGACCAGCTGTAATTTATTGCCGGAGACTGTACAAAGACTCAGTGAAATTGAAAATATTATCGGAATAAAAGAGTCTGTGGGAAATATAGATCAATTGTCCCAATTGAGAAAAATGGTGGGAAATGACTTTGCCATTTACTCGGGTGACGATTCCGCAACTCTTCCTATGCTTGCTTTGGGCGGCACCGGAGTAATCAGTGTGGCTGCCCATTTAGTAGGAAAAAGAATTAAAACCATGATTAACTTGTTTAAGTCTGGTGATACTAAACAGGCACTGGATTTACATTTAGAACTATTTGATTTGTTTAAAGGCTTGTTTATCACCACCAGCCCGATACTTATTAAAACTGCTTTGAATATGTTGGATTGGAATTTGGGAGGACTTCGTTCTCCCTTATCGGAAGCAACGGAGAAAGAAAAAATATTTATGGAGAATTTATTAAAGAGATATAGATTAAAATAATTTTTGACGTTGGTTAGATACTATAAATACCTAATATCAATATCCCAGGCGTTATGCTAATTTTTTTTGCAAAGGAGGTGGACAAGTGGCAGGAAGAAATGCAAAAGTATCTTTGATTCCGTTAGGCGGGCTGGGGGAAATCGGTAAAAATATGACAGCAATTAAATACGGGGAAGATATTATCGTTATTGATGCCGGGATGATGTTTCCCGAGGATGAATTGCTTGGCGTGGATATAGTAATTCCTGATATTACCTATTTGTTGGAGAATAGAGAACAGGTGAAGGGGATTATTCTTACACACGGACATGAGGATCATATCGGGGCTTTGCCGTATATTTTAAAAGAATTAAATATTCCTATTTATGGTACCAGATTAACCTTGGGTTTGCTTGAAGGAAAATTAAAGGAACATCAGGTTACTGCTGATTTAAATGTGGTCAAACCAAGGGATGTGCTTAAGCTGGAACCCTTTAAAATTGAATTTATCAGGGTCAGTCATAGCATCGCAGATGCGGTTGCCGTTGCCGTGCATACACCGATAGGTACTGTATTGCACACAGGTGACTTTAAGATAGATATGACACCTGTTGATGGAGATCCGATAGATTTTCATAAATTCGCTTCTTTAGGGGAACACGGAGTGCTGGTAATGCTGTCTGACAGCACAAACGTGGAACGGCCCGGGTACACATTGTCAGAGCGGTCCGTAGGAGAAACATTAGACGAAACCTTTCGCATGGCTAAAAGCAGGATAATTATGGCTTCTTTTGCTTCAAACGTGCATCGGGTGCAGCAAGCCCTTTGGGCTGCCGCTAAATACAACCGTAAAGTTGCTGTTGTGGGGCGGAGTTTGGCTAATGTAGTTAGTATTGCATCCGAAATGGGCTATCTGAAGATTCCCAAAAACACTTTAATTGATATTGACGAAGTCAGTCAAGTACCAGGCAATAGAGTAGTAATTCTCACTACAGGCAGTCAAGGTGAACCTATGTCAGGTTTAACCAGGATGGCCCAGTCTGAGCATAAGCAGATTCAAATCATACCTGGAGATACAATTATTATTTCCGCTAACCCTATTCCGGGTAACGAAAAATCCGTTGCCCGTACCATTGATCATTTATTTAAATTAGGGGCGGATGTAATTTATGAATCCGTTGCCGGTATTCATGTTTCCGGACATGCCAGCCAGGAAGAACTGAAACTTATGATTAATCTGGTAAAGCCAAAATACTTTATTCCTGTGCACGGCGAATATCGCATGTTGTACAAACATGCCCGGCTTGCCGAACAGATGGGCATTCCCCCTGAAAATATTTTTGTAGGGGAAAACGGCCAAGTATTTGAATTTACTAAGAAAAAAGGCCAGATTGCAGGACGGGTACATGCCGGCCGGGTCTTAGTAGACGGACTTGGTGTGGGAGATGTGGGTAATGTGGTTTTAAGAGATCGAAAACAGCTTTCTCAAGACGGTATATTTATCATTACCCTGACCATAGATAAAGCTTCAGGCACTGTGGTTGCGGGACCGGATGTGGTTTCCCGCGGCTTTGTTTATGTAAAAGAGTCGGAAAAACTTATGGATGACGCTCGGGAAAAAATAAAGGAAGTCTTAGCTAAAGCTGACTCGGAAAAGAGTAAAGATTGGGCCAATATAAAATCCTCGATAAGGGATACTTTAAGCCGGTTTTTATATGAAAAAACTAAACGGAAACCAATGATCATCCCCATCATCAGTGAGATTTAACTCAAATATTCACAGTTGAAAGATACTGTGAATTTTTTTTGTTTAATCATCCCATACTAATTAAGAAGAAGGGAAGGAGTGAAAATAAAATGGAAGTGCCGGAAAAAGAACCCCAGAACCAGGAACAAGGCCAAAAAACGGAATTAATTAACCAATTAGGTCAAACTCAGTTGCCGGTGGCAAAAAGCAATATTCATGTCATTACCATTGTCGGTCAGGTTGAAGGGCATCTCGTGATGCCGCCCCAGAATAAAACCACAAAGTATGAACATATTATTCCTCAACTGGTTGCAGTGGAGCAGAACCCAGAAATAGAAGGGCTTTTAGTCATCCTAAATACAGTTGGGGGAGATGTGGAAGCGGGATTGGCCATCGCAGAAATGATCAAAAGTTTATCCAAACCTACTGTTTCCCTGGTACTAGGCGGAGGCCACAGTATTGGTGTGCCTATTGCTGTTTCTGCCGATTACTCTTTTATTGCCCATTCCGCTACCATGACCATTCACCCAATTAGATTGACTGGTTTGGTAATTGGCGTACAGCAAAGCTTTGACTATTTGGACAAGATGCAGGACAGGGTGATTAATTTTATTACCGCAAATTCCAAAGTGGATGAGGATACCTTTAGAAAACTGATGACCACTACCGGTGAATTAGCACGGGATATTGGTACCGTCATCGTAGGAAAAGAAGCTGTAAAATTAGGTCTTATAGACGAATTGGGCGGGGTGGGAGATGCTATCAGGAAAATGAATGCCTTAATTGAGGAAAATAAGTTTAAAAGTATAGGGGTGCATTAAATTGCTATGGACCATCATGCCGGAAGAGACAATTCTGGAAGGTTTTGACCAAAAACGGGATTTTCGGTATAAACAATATAAGGGTAAGAACCTTATTATTGAATCAAAGGAAAATGGCAAAGGAGTTATTATACAACTCCTCAGTACTGACCCAAACGATTTTCTAAATCAATCCTTTTTACCAGGGAACGAAATTATCTGGGAATGATTGTTGAATACACTTAAACATATAAACTAAACTCCCAACCGGGGGTTTTTTTACTCTGAAATTTTATATAGTTTAAATAAGATAGAACGAGCAAGACATAACAACATAACAAATAAACATTACGATAATCGAGGAATTAGCAGAAATTAAACATTTGTAAAAAAAATTAAAAAACAAGCTAAGCAATAGTCAAGGTAATTAACACATGATATAATCATAAAGGGAAATCTTACACACTGGTATAAAGGAGATATAAGATGAGTATTTTTTTCGGACTTTTAGGTGGTTTAGCCTTGTTTTTATATGGGATGTTCTCCATGGGCGAGGGACTGCAAAAAGCCGCCGGAGAAAGGATGCGGAAAATATTAGAGGTATTAACGGGCATTCCCGTTGTTGGAGTACTAATGGGGACACTGGTTACCGCAATTATTCAAAGCAGCAGTGCCACTACGGTAATGGTTGTTGGTTTTGTCAACGCCGGATTGATGACTTTAAAACAAGCTATTTCGGTGATTATGGGAACGAATATCGGTACTACCATGACCGCCCAGTTAATTGCTTTTAAACTGTCTGATTACTATTTGCCCATTATCGGTATCGGTTTTCTGGTATTTTTTTTAGCCAAGAAAAAAAGTATCAAATACATAGGACAAGTTTTCTTCGGATTTGGTTTGTTGTTGCTAGGTCTTTATATCATGGGTGATGCCATGAAACCCTTGGGTGATTATCCCGGGTTTAAAGAATTCATGGTGAACTTTGGCAAATATAAAATTCTCGGGGTCGGTGTCGGCATTCTCATGACGGTTTTAATTCAAAGCAGCAGTGCTACCATCGGTATTTTAATTGCCCTAGCCAC
>DUPU01000226.1 GCA_012838175.1 Clostridia bacterium | reverse complement strand
GAACGCTTCCGGTAGTCAATGCCAAAAGAGCCATGCGCACATACAAACCATTATGTGCTTGTTTGAAATAGAGTGCTCCCGGATGTTTGTCCACACCTACAGTAATCTCGTTAACCCGCGGCAGGGGATGCAAGATGATCATTCCATCTTTGGGTCCGCTGATTAAATCCTCGTCAACAATAAAAAGATCCTTAACTTTTTCATAATCTTCCAAGCTGGGGAATCTTTCTCTTTGAACCCGAGTTACATACAATACATCAGCATCAACAACAGCATCCTTTAAGTTGTTGGTTTCAGTTACTTTCAATCCTCTGTCTTTTAAACTCTTTACAATATCTTCCGGCATTTTCAACTCGTCTGGAGATGCCAGAATCATTTCACAACCGTAAATGGCTAAAAATTCAACTAGTGAATGTACCGTACGACCATATTTTAAGTCTCCCACCAGAGCAACTTTTAACCCTTCCACCTTGCCTTTTTCTTTAATGATGGTATAAATGTCCAACAAGGCTTGGGTGGGATGCTGACCGGCACCGTCACCGGCATTAATTACAGGATGTTCGGCAGCATTTGCAGCTACTTGGGCCGTTCCTGTCACAGGATTTCTGATGACAATGACATCGGCATAACCGTCAATTACGCAAATCCCATCATGGATGGTTTCCCCTTTAGCAGTAGAGGATGTTTGATTGGTGGCGGATTCAGCCACTGTAATCACAGATCCACCTAAACGCAGCATGGCAGTTTCAAATGATAACCGGGTTCTGGTACTAGGCTCATAGAATAATGAAGCCATTACCTTACCTTCCATATCTTTAATGATTTTATTCTCCGCCAGCTGTTGCTCATAATAGCCGGCAGTATTCATTATGATCTCCAAATCTTCTTTTGTTAAATCCGCAGCAGATAAAACATCTCTGTTTTTAAAAGAATCCAGTTGAGCTTGACTTGGTTTTTTAAACACTGTACTCATATGTTAGCTATTTCCTCCTCACAACAATTTTAAATATTTAATGATAATATGTATTCCGGGAAAGATAAATATTATTCCTCCCCGGAATACAGGGGGTTAAATTATTTATTCTTTTCTTGAATCGCTTTTAATAGTTTTTCCGGTGTGACAGGCATTTCTTTTAGCCTGACCCCCACCGCGTCATAGATGGCATTAACAATAGCCGGCGCGATGGAATTGTCGGCAGGTTCCCCTACCCCTTTCGCACCGTAAGGTCCAAGACCGCCTCCGGACTCGACCATAATGGTTTCAATTTCCGGGGCATCGACAGCCGTGGGAATTAGGTATTCTGCAAAGGAACGAGCTTTGGTAATCCCGTTTTCCCAGCCCATATTCTCAGTGACGTAACCTTGATTATAGACGCAACCGCCTTCCAATTGGCCTTCACAGCTGTTTTTATTGATAGCTTTCCCTACATCGTAGCAGAGAACAACCTTGCGCACCTCGAATTTTCCTGTTTCTTCATCTACGGCAACTTCCACCGCATGAGCGCTGTAGGTAAAGTCCGGCCAAATACGTCCTTTCATATCATGAAGGTTTGGCACATCGGTAAAGGGAGCATTGAATTGCCCTTCATGGAACAGTTCCACCCCATCGTTGGATAAGGCACCGACTACCTGTACAAATGGGACGCTTTTCAAAGGATTATTAATCAAGCAAGCCTTTTCATTAATCAATTGTACCTCTTCTGGTTTTGCATCTAACATTTCTGCCGCTTTCTTAATAATTCTTTCTTTTAAGACTTTAACCGTGACCAATGCGGCATTACCTGACATATACAACTGCCGGGTGGCGGTGGTGGTTCCACAAAGCGGGGTTAAATGAGTATCCATAATATATGGATGTACTTTTTCCATGGGTATGCCTAATTCCTCCGCAACAATTTGGCAGAGCACAGATGCCTGACCGCCGCCTAAATCCGGCACCCCGGCCCTTAAGGTAACGCTTCCGTCCAATTCAATTCTCAGTCCTACCCGAGAAGAATCGTGCATAAAGGTGAGCCGACCGTAACTCATCATACCAATGGCCAGGCCCCGACCGATTTTCTTACCGTCAACATAATCCGGTTTGGGACCCGTTGCTTCTAAGCCCTCCCAAGCCTTCTTGGCAATTTCCTCCAGTGCAATATGGCCCTGGGGGATAAATCCGGTGCAAATCTCATCCCCGTTTCTTAAGCAGTTCTTAAGTCGGATTTCCAAAGGAGACATGCCCAGTTTGGCAGCCAATTCATCCATCTGAAGCTCAGAGGCAAAGTTCGCCTGGCAGCAGCCGAACCCACGGTTGGCACTGCTGGGGGTATTGTTGGTCAAAGCTGAATAGCTGTCTACCTTCACGTTCGGTATATTATAGCAACCGGGAGCATTAACGGTAGAATACATTTGGACCCAACCGGTTAATAATTTGTAACCGCCTCCGTCCATAATAATTTCCACTTTTTGTGCGGTAATCTTACCGTCTTTGGTAGCGGCAGTTTTATAGCGCAGTATTTCCGGATGTCTTTTGCTGTGTACTTCCAGGGATTCTTCCCTGCTCCATACCATTTTTACCGGGCGTTTGGTTGCATTTGCCAATAAGCAAAGGAAGGTTTCCACCGTAATGTCCTCTTTTCCTCCAAAACCGCCGCCCATGGGCACGCTCATGTTGCGTACTTTGTTCTGGGGAAGACCCATTACTTTTGCAATGGTGCGATAATGCTCCAACACCTGAGTACCTACCCGCATGGTAATCACGCCATTATCATCTACCCAGGCTACACCGCCTTCGGTCTCCAGGTAAGCATGATCCACCGGAGGTACCCGGTATTCATTTTCCACAATTACATCAGCTTCAGCAAAGGCTTTTTCCACATCACCTTTATTAATGTGGGATTCCATAATCAGGTTGCTTTCATTTTCCCCTTCATCACTGCTGACGATATAGGCTCCGGGTTTTAATGCTTCTTCCGGATCAAAAACCCCGGGCTGTACCTCATAATCCACCTCAATCAAACGGCAGGCTTCCTCAGCCAACTCTTCGGTTTCTGCTGCCACAAGAGCAATGGCTTCACCCTTGAAGCGCACTTTACCGTCGGCCAAAACCTTATATAAACCTTCAAACCCGCCGCCAACATCCTTCATCTGGCCGAATTTGGATATTTCCACATTCATGGGTACATCTTTTGCTGTAAGAACCGCATGTACACCAGGTAAAGCTTTCGCCTTACTGGTATCAATAGATTTAATAATGGCTGCCGGATATTTGCTCCGTAAAGCCTTTCCATATAACATTCCCGGCATGGTAAAATCATCAGAATATAATTGGTCACCTTTGGCTTTAGCCCAGGCATCATGCCTCGGAGCCGGTTTGCCTACTAATTTAAACATAGCACTCATCTTCACACCTCCCGTTTATCTCGACCTATTTGGACATCTGCTCTGCTACATCATATATAGCATCCACAATTTTCTTATATCCGGTGCACCGGCAAAGGTTTCCGGAAATGGCTTTTTTTATTTCATTCCGGTCCGGTTTTCCGCCCTTTTCTATATAGGCTTTCCCAGCTATAATCATGCCCGGTGTGCAGAAACCACATTGGATGGAACCATGTTCCACAAAGGCCTTTTGAAGTTTTTGGGTTAATTCGTCCACTTCTCCCAAGCCTTTATTGGTCCAAACAGTACCGCCGTCAGCCTGAGCGGCCAAAGTAATGCAAGATTTTACCGACGAGCCGTTAAATATAACGGTGCAAGTACCGCAGTCACCCATTTCACAGCCGCATTTGACATCATAAAAGCCTTGGCTTCTCAGAAACTTAAGTAGATTCATTTCCGGCTTCACATTTGCATTGATTTTTGTACCATTCACTGTAACAGTGATATTTATTTCACTCATCATTGACCCCCCTCTTCCCAAAATCAGCCGGCTATATCTTCCCCGACTTTTTCAGAGCTCTTTTCACCAATACGGCAGCTACGGTTTTGCGATATTCTCCGCTGGCCCGAACGTCATCAATGGGAGAAATATCTTCAGTTACCAGTTTGGCTGTTTCTTCCACCAGCCCGGGAGTAAACTCTTTCCCTACTAAGGCTGCTTCCACCGTTTTTGCTCGAACCGGAGTAGGAGCAACAGAACCTAAAGCAACATTCGCATGGGCAACCTTTCCTTCTGCCAATTCTACACCTGCGGCCACACTGACCACAGATATGGCCATGGCATTTCTGAGACCCAGTTTAATAAAGCAACTGTTGCTATTGGCAGCATTTTTCGGTACTTCAATCACGGTAATTAATTCATCACACTGAAGAGCTGTCTTGTTAACGCCCAGGAAAAATTCTTGAATGGGGATTTTTCTGACTCCAGATTTACTTTCGGCAACAACAACAGCATTTAAAGCCAAAAGAGGTGTGGCCGTATCTGCCGCCGGAGAAGCATTGGCAATATTTCCTCCGATGGTAGCACTGTTTCTGGTAGTTGGATCAGCAAAATCTTGCGCAGCCTCTCTCAATGCAGGAGCATATTTTTCAATAATCTCAGAGTTTTCCAAATCGTAAATAGTGGTCAACGGGCCGATTTCAATCTTGTCTTCTTCTTCACGAATAAAACGAAGTTCCTGCAAATTTCTAATGTTAATCAGAGTTTTGTCATTAATTTTTTCGTAGCGAATAAAAGGCATGACATTTGTTGCTCCGGCCACGAGGCAGGATTTCTCCTTTTCCCGGTGCAAAACTTCCAAAGCATCCGCCTTATTCTCTACATTGACGAAACTGAAGTTTTTCACACTAATCACTCCCCCATTTTCACCTTATTAACTTAAAGGTTTATTGATTCTTCTTTGCACATGACTGGACTGCTTTAACAATAGCTGTATACCCGGTACAGCGGCAATAATTTCCTCGCAAATAATCTCTGATCTCTTCTTCACTGGGATCCGGGTTTTCATTGAGTAAAGCATGAGAGGTTAAAACCATCCCCGGAGTACAAAAACCACATTGGATAGCTCCATGGTCAATAAAAGCCTGTTGCACGGGAACCAGTTTATCACCATCAGCCAAACCTTCAATGGTCGTAATATTCTTTCCGTGAGCAGCTACAGCCAAAATCATACAGGCTAATACCGGTTTTCCTTCCATTAATACGGTACATGCGGCGCATTCCCCGATTCCACAGCCGTACTTTGTGCCGGTGAGTACCAAATCCTCTCGAATCACATTGAGCAATAAATCATTGGGTTTAACTGTCAGTCTTCGTTTTCTGCCATTAACTGTAATTTCGATCTCATGTTTAGTCATTGATTTTTTCACCTCCGGAACGCTGCCAAGCAATTTTCATGGCATCTTCCACAATGACCCGAGCAATTTCTTTTCTGTACTCGGCTGTAGAACGGTTATCATCAATGGGTTTAATCTCATCAGATACGATTTGGGCTGCTTTTTGACACAGGTTTAAGTCGACTTTTTGTCCTCGGACAGCCTCTTCTGCCGGTAAAATCCGTACTACCTTGGCTGCAACAGAGCCCATAGCAATTCTGCAATTAACACACTTATCTTCCACACGTTCCATTAATACCGCTGTATTAATTTTGGAAATGTCTGCCTTTACCCGGGTTTTCTTAATAAAAGCCGCCCCTGTATTTTCTTTCGGCGCAGGAACAACTACCTCCACCAGCATCTCATCCTGAGCTAAAATATTTTTTCCCGGTCCGGTAATAAACTCCTCGACAGAAACCTCTTTGGTACCCTGCTTACCGGCTAAAATAAGCTTGGCATCGTAAACTGTGAGAGGAGGAATGGTATCTCCGGCGGGAGATGAATTACACAAGTTCCCCCCGATGGTTCCCATATTCCGCACAGCGATGGCAGCCATGGCCTTAATAGCTTCACTTAATATGGGGAGATACTTATTAATAATTTCATTATTTTCAATAGTCGACAAGGGAGTAACCGCCCCGATTTTCACCAGGTTATCTTCTAATTTTATATAATTTAGTTCCTCAATTTCCTTCACATTCATCATATAATCAACTTTAATATCCGCTCCGGTTTTCAGTTTCACGATTAAATCAGTGCCCCCGGCCAGGACCTTCACATTATCATATTTGGCCAACATCTCCAAAGCCTCAGCTTTGGTTTTTGGCTCCAAATACTCAAATTCTACCGGCATAATTCTGGTATTTACGTGCATCCCTTTCACTCCTTTTCCAAGTCATCAAAGGTATTGATCATAAGACCCTCCCTGACGACAATAGTTATTTCTAAATTAAATACCCTTTTCTTTTATTGCTTTCAGAACCTTTTCCGGCGTTAAGGGAAGCTCGGTAAACCTAATGCCTATTGCATTATATATTGCATTGGATATGGCGGCAGCCACCGAACTGAAGGCTGCTTCCCCCATCCCTTTTGCTCCGAAAGGACCGGTGGGTTCATAGGTATCAGCCAGACGAACGATAATGTTTTCAGCCAAAGGCATTTCATAAGAAGTAGGTGTCTTATAATCAACCATATACCCATGGCATTTCAGATTACCTATTTCATTTTCCTCATAAAGCGTGTCCTCATAAATGGCAAATCCCATTCCCCGGTTAAAAGCGCCAATCAACTGGCCCTCTACTAAGTCCGGGTTCACCGGAGTACCGCAATCACCGTAAATCAAAACCTTGGGGAAACTAATTTCTCCAGTTTTAGTATTAACCTCTACTTCGACAAAGTGGGCCACAAAACATGGAGGACAGTTCTTTTGCCGGTAACTGTCAGCATAAGCAATGGTACCCCAACTGTTAATTTGAGCAGTTTTGGCTACTTTTCCAATTGTAATTCGTTTTTCCGGGAAATTTTTCACATATACTACGCCTTGGCCCAGTTCATCATCCCTCATCACATCCAGATCAATAGGATTCTCCAGCATGATTCTGGCCGCAAACTCCAGCAATCTTTCTTTTACCTTGTGGGCTACAAAATATGCTGCTCCTCCTCCGCAGAATACTCCCCGGGTAGCATGGGTACAAACGTCATAACCGGTGGTTCTGGTATCAGAGGGGGATATTTCCACCATGTCCAAGGGTACTTGCAAAACATCCGCTACAATCTTGGTAATGGCATCCCAGGTCCCACCGCCATGGTCTACCACCGGGCACACTACATCCACAGAACCGTCTTCGTTGATTTTAATGTAGTCACTGGAGTAATCAATAACCTCTCCTTCTTTAGGTCCCCCGGTGCCGGAAGTGTGAAAACCTCGGGCTACCCCAATACCTCGGCGGATATGACCGGTTTTCTCTGAAGGCTTAGTGCGCTCTTTCCAATTAAACAATTCCCGTCCTTTAACCAAAGACTCTTCCACTCCGCAGCTTTTAATAATGGAGCGAATGGTCGGACCCTGACCCCAGAACTCGTCACCGGTACCCCGGTAATTCTTCAGTCTTAATTCAATAGGATCCATATTTAGTTTTTCTGCAATTATATCAATGGTGCTTTCAATGGCAAAGTTAACGTCCGGATTGCCATATCCTTGCAGGGCACAAGCAGGCACCTTGTTGGTATATACTGCCTTACCCTCGAATTTGATATTGCTTTGGTATTTATAAAGGGAAGCAAACCATCCCGAAACGCAACCTAAATATGCCAGTGCCTGGATATGATGGGCTCCTATTTCCACCAATGCCTTTACATGAGCAGCGGTAATAATACCGTCCTTGGTTACCCCCAATTTCACATGAAAAATATTAGGGTATTTCGCATGACTGTAAAAATCCTCTTCCCTGGCAGAAATTAATTTTACCGGCCGTCTCGCCTTTAGGGCCAATCCGGCACAAATGGGAGTCACGGTATTCACCTGAATACTTCCCCCAAAACCTCCCCCAATGGCAGTTCTCTTTACATTGACTTTACTTAAAGGAATATTGTAGATTTGGGCAATTAATTGCCTGTTGGCATGAATGGATTGAGCCGTAGCCCAAATGGTAATTCCCCCGTCAGGTTCAGGTTTACAGACAGCGCCTTTAGTTTCCAATTGGCTGTGGTAAGTTCTTTGGGTTTTATAAGTTTCTTCCACAATAAGATCCGCTTGTCGGAAACCTTCTTCCACATCCCCTTCCTCAATATTTCTTATTACTGCAACATTGTTTTCAATCTTAACTTCCTTATCACCCAGGTAAACCTTGTCATAAAGCTGGGGCGCACCCGGTTTCATGGCCTCTTCGGCAGTGAAAACCGCAGGTAAAACCTTATACTCTACCTTTAGTGCTTTCATTGCTTTATAAGCTTCTTCTTCAGTTTCCGCTGCTACAGCAGCAATAGGCTCACCGAAATGGCGTGCCTTTTTGGGCAAAACCGTTCTGTCTCGGAAGGTGGCGTCAGGTACACTTACGCTACGTTCATTGTACAAAATGGGGTTAATATCCTCATATGTGAGACAAACAGCTCCCATAGCTTCAGCCTCACTGGTATCAATACTGACAATCTCGGCATGAGCATAAGGACTGCGTAAAACAACCCCGTACATCATGCCAGGAATATTTATGTCGGAAGCATAAGGCAGCTGTCCGGTTACTTTTGCAACCCCATCTTTACGAGCAGTAACCTGACCTACAATTTGAGCTCCTTTCATCTTTCCCACTCAACTCCTTTCAATAACTCTCCTTTTTTATTATGTCAATTAAACATTTTAATCTACTTCTACTATATATCAAAACTGCATCCTAATGCTATACTTTTTTCTTAATATCAGTTGATAATCTTTGTGCCGTTTTTGCCTTCCAAAGCTTCTGCCAATTTTCCCGGGGAAGTAATAATTGCTTCTTTACCGCCCTTTTCCAGGTAGCTGATAATGGCATTGATTTTAGGTCCCATACTGCCTGCGGCAAAATGGCCCTCTTGGGTATATTGTTTTGCTTCTGCCAATGTCAAATGATCCAATTCTTTCTGATTCTCTTTACCGTAATTCAAGCAAACCTTATCTACGGCTGTGGAAATTATAAACAAATCGGCATCAATACTGTTTGCCAGAAGGGATGAGGCATAATCCTTATCAATTACTGCAGCAATACCTTTTAAGCCATCACCGTCTTCAATTACCGGAATTCCGCCCCCACCTACGGCCGTTACAATAAACCCTTTATCTATCAATGCTTTAATGGCCTCCCGCTCGATAATTTCCTGGGGATAAGGGGAAGGTACCACCCGGCGCCAACCTCTGCCGGCATCCTCTACCACAGTCCAGCCTTTTTCTTTTTCATTCTTTTTGGCTTCTTCATAAGACATAAAGCTGCCAATAGGTTTGGTAGGTTTCTGAAAAGCCGGATCCTGAGGATCTACCTTAACTTGGGTGACTACAGTAACACATTTTTTATTAATACCCATCTTTTTCAGTTGATTGGTTAAAGATTGTTGAATCATATAACCAATAGCCCCTTGGGTATCGGCACCGATATAATCCAAAGGTATCAGGGGCAGCTCATTGCTGGCCAGTTCAATACGTCTAAGCAAAAAACCTACCTGGGGTCCGTTGCCGTGGGTAATAACCACATTCCAGCCTTTTTCAATCATTTTTGCTACATAATAACAGGTTTCCTCCACAGCTTTTTTTTGATCTTCCATGGCAATTCTATTGTCCACAATAAGAGAATTTCCCCCAATAGCAATTACCGCTGTCTTACTCATGTTATTCCTCCTTCAAATCTTTACGCAAATTTTTCTAGGTACAAATTTAAATTTTCCGTTCTCCGGAAAATTATTTCAATATTGAAAATCGTTTATTTTAGAAAATATTTAATTTTATTATTCGACATAATATTACATTTTCCTCCCGCCAGGAAACAGAATTATTTAAAAATAATTCAGGAAAGTATTGCTTTTTTTTAAATTTTTTAAAAATTCTATAATAAGACAGAAACGGCCAGATAAAATGCACTGACCGTTTCTGGTTTTTACGGACGGATAAACTTACCTCCAGGTTCTCCCACAATTTGCCCGTTTTTGGCAACGGTTCGTCCCCGGACAATGGTTTGAACAGGAGCCCCGGTAATATTATACCCGTCAAAAGGTGTAATCTTACTTTTGCTATGAAGTTGTTCTTTTTTTATAGTTGACTTGACATTTAAATCCACAATGGTAATATCCGCATCCGTCCCCACTTCCAAGGAACCTTTTTCCGGATAAATACCAAAGACCTTAGCGGGATTTTCTGATAATACAGACACCAATTGGTTAATAGTAATCCTGCCTTGGCTTACCTCATTAATCATTAAAGAAGCCAGGGTTTCTATACTGGCCATACCGGCAGGGCTGGTCCACAAATCTCCTTTTTTCTCCTCCTCGGTATGGGGAGCATGGTCTGATGAAACCATAGATAATACCCCCGTCTTTATTCCCTGCCATAATACTTCTTGATCCTCCCTGGTTCTCACAGGCGGATAAACTTTCATCAGAGGACCTACCCGGTCAAAATCTTCATCACACAAACATAAATAATGGGAACAGGTTTCCCCCGTCACCGGGTATCCCTTTTCCTGGGCGTTTTTAATTAATTCCACGCCTTCCTTGGCGGCCAAATGCAAAATATGCAAACGGGCACCTGTATCTTTGACAAAGGAAATGGCCGTTTGAATAATAGTTTCTTCAGCAATATTGGGCCGGGATTTTAAGAAAGCCTTGTAGCTTTTATCACCACTTTGTTCCACTTCTTTAGTCATGTTTTGAATAATATCAAAATTTTCCGCATGAATGGCTACAATTTTTCCCGTTTCCGCAATTTTTTTGAACATACGATAGATTTCCCCGTCACCCAGTGGAGGAATTACGTTTTCCATGCCCGGTTTAAAGTTGTAGATTAATTGATAAGCTTTACTGTCTACAGCATATCCCCAGAAAAACTTAAAAGCAATTACTCCGGCATCACTTAAACTTTTCAGCTGATCTATGTTGAGGTCACCTAGGGCTAATCCCCAAATGGCAAAATCCACAAATGCCTTCGGTGTTAAGTTCTTAATTTGTTTTTCTAGATTTTCTACATTATAAATAGCCGGGTTAGAATTGGGCATCTCAAAAACCGTGGTCAAACCGCCAATGGCAGCTGACATGGAAGAATGGTAAAAATCTTCCTTATAGGTAGCACCGTTTTCTCCGTCCCGAGAATGAACGTGGACGTCAATCAAACCAGGAAGGACATATTTGCCCTCGGCATCAGTAATCTCAAGAGCATCTCCGTCCAGTTCGTGCCGGGAAATGGCAGCTATTTTTTCATTTTTAACATAAATATTTCCCGGATAAACTCTTTGGCTGTCCACAATCAATCCATTTTTAATCACATGGTCCCATTGCATCTAAAGCCCAACACCTTTCTCAAAAAACCTTTCTTTTAGTTTAACTTATTTTTTCTTTAACTTTAAGCAGTTCTTTTCCGGCAATGCCCGGTTCAGTCATTTCTTTCGGATCAAGAATGATGTTGATGTGTTCTTCTGATAATATTCCCCGTTCCAGACACACATCCCTTACAGACCTGCCGGTTTTAAATGCTTCTTTAGCAATGGAGCAGGCGTTCTCATAGCCAATATGAGGATTAAGTGCCGTTACCACACCCACACTTCTGTCCACCATGGCGCGGCAGTTATCAACATTTGCAGTAATTCCTTCAATACATCTTTCCCTAAATACCTTCAGTACATTCGACAAAATATCAAAGGATTGGAAAAGATTATATGCCATTACCGGTTCCATCACGTTTAATTCTAACTGTCCTGCTTCCACCGCCAGGCTGACGGTAAGGTTATTGCCGATCA
Source organism: Clostridia bacterium (assembly GCA_012838175.1). Taxonomy (GTDB): domain Bacteria; phylum Bacillota; class Dehalobacteriia; order Dehalobacteriales; family Dehalobacteriaceae; genus DUPU01. Next base: position 4,017 of record DUPU01000226.1, on the reverse strand, counting down.
CTTGGAAAGCCACCTGATTAACTACTTCAGCCATTACTGGATTTACTTTACTGGGCATAATAGAGGAACCAGGTTGTACTTCAGGTAAATTAATTTCTTTAAGACCGCATTTGGGACCTGATGCCAAAAGACGTAGGTCATTGGCAATTTTACTTAAAGTCAAGGCGTAGGTCTTCAATGAATCGGAAACCTCGGCCAGAGCATCCGTAAACTGTGTAGCATCAATCAGATTTTCCGCAAGAGTAAAATTAAACTTGGAGATTTTTGCTAAATTTTTCACAGCCATTTTAAGATATTCAGGATCCGCATTTAATGCTGTACCAATAGCGGTAGCGCCTAAATTAACGGTCAGTAAAGTATTCGCAGCATTAACCATTCTGCGGTAACCCCGTTCCACCGCCTGAGCCCAAGCACCAAACTCCTGGCCTAACCTAATGGGTACTGCATCCTGCAGATGCGTGCGTCCCATTTTGAGAATACCGTCAAATTCTTTTTCCTTGTCCCGCAATGCCTTAACCAAGTCTTCCGAGACCTTCGCCAATTTCTGAGATTTCATCAAAGCAGCAAGCCGGATGGATGTGGGAATCACATCATTAGTAGACTGAGCCATATTTACATGAGTATTAGGTGAAACCAGCTTGTAGTCGCCTTTGTTTCCGCCCAGAATTTCGGCAGCCTTATTGGCAATAACTTCATTAACATTCATGTTGGCAGAAGTACCTGCGCCCCCTTGGATGGGATCAACAGGAAATTCATCACTAAGCTCACCATTAACTACGGCCAGGGAAGCCTCCATAATTGCTTTGCCGATTTTTTCCGGCAACAGACCCAATGCCATATTAGCCTCAGCCGCGGCATACTTTACCATACCCATTGCTTTAACAAAGTCTTCATCCAACTTTAAGCCGGTAATGGGGAAGTTTACCAGGGCACGCGCCGTTTGACACCCATAATACCTTTCCGCAGGAACCTGCATTTCCCCCAAAAAATCCCTCTCCACACGATACTTTGTCATTCTAATTTCCTCCCTATATTTTATGTTTTTATGTTTTCCGTTGAGCGGAATTGTCTTCCGCTAAAAGAAAAAGCGTAAGGCCTTAAAGCCGTTTCTTTAAAAAACAGGCTTTAGACCTGTGTTTTCCGTTGAGCGGAATATGGTTCCAAATTAAATTTAACCTTAATATAAATTATACCATATAATTAGATAAATTCCTTCTTTTTTAGCTATAATTTTTTGCTACAATTTTTTGCTATAATCTTTAAAGATTTTTTTAAATATTCTCTGCCGCAGAAACCCAGCCTAATTCTCGTGAAATTTTTTCCGCCACAGATTTTATTTTCTCAATGATAATTTTCTGCGTATCCCCATGCAAACGCACCGAAGGACCGATTACGGCTACGCTTGCCAAGACTTGCCCTCCCAAATTCCATACAGGAGCGGCAATGGCAGTTACTCCTTCTTCCATTTCTTCTTCACAAATACCATAACCTTTGCGGCGAATTTCCATCAAGTGCCGGAACAAATAATCCGGATCAACAATACTCTTATCCGTCAACTTGATTAATTTTTTCGTGTAAACCATCCTTCTGATTAATTCTTCCGGCTGGTAGGCTAATATTACTTTTGCCGCGGCTGTTGTATTAAAAGGCATTTCCCGCCCAATCTCAACAAAGTATTTTAAATTCCGGGCAGCACCAAAGGTATCCACACATATGGCGGACTCATTTTGCAGCACCGTAAGATAAACCGTTTCATTTAATTCAGTGCTCAATTCTTCCAAATAAGAACGGGCATAACTCCTTAAATCATTTTGAGCCAGGAAACTGGCCCCCAAACGAAGAACCGCCGGACCCAACCTGTATTTCTTGTTCTCATGATCCTGAAGCACAAATCCATGCTTCATCAAACTGCTCAACGTCCGGTGCAATGTACTTTTCGGCAAATCACAAGAATTGTATAGCTCTGTAATCCCCATTCCCTTACTGGCATTTGATAAAAGGGATAAAATGGTGACAATTCTATCTACACTTTGCACAATACCCCTTCTTTCTTAGTTTTAAGCCGAAAACAATCGGCTTGTTTCCAAATATCATCCCGGTTCAAATCACAGGTTGCCCATGTAAACTACCGTCCAAAATAACAATTAGGATAAGTACATTCTTTACAACCGGAGCAAAATCCTCCTTCACCCATCTTAATAAAATCTTCCTTTTCTAATTCCTCACCGGCGAAAATACGGGGCAAAACCACATCCAGCACCGTAGTACGACAGAACATGGCACACCCGGGCACGCCCATTAACGCTGTTTTTCCTAAATAAGCCAAAAGAAACATATTTCCCGGCTGAGCCGGCACCCCGTAAGTAACAATCCGGGCACCGCTTTTCTTAATCGCCCCGGGGGTTAAATCATCAGGATCTACCGACATCCCCCCCGTTAAAATAATCATCTCCGCTCCCCGGGCTACAAAATCATGAATGGCCTTTTCTATTTCCGCCAAGTCGTCGGGACATAACAACTGCCCTATAAATTCACCATCGAAGGAGGCAATTTTATTCCTCATCACCGGACCAAACTTGTCTTGTATTCGCCCCTTATAAACCTCGCTCCCGGTGGTGATAATCCCGCATTTCAGTTTTTGGTAAGGTTTTACCGTAAAAACCGGTCCCTTTTTTTGGCAAAGCTCTTCCACCTGTATAATTTTTTCCTCTTTGGTCACCAGGGGAATAATCCGTGCCCCTGCCAATTTTTGTTCCTTCCCCACCGGAAAATCATTGGGCAGACTGGCGATAGAAATAGTATCTATGGAATTAATCCGAAAAAGCAAATCACTGTTTACCTTGAATAAACCCTTTTCCTCGGATATCAAGGTGGATTTGCCCTCATAAGGCTCCGTAAAAGTAATATTTTCTCCCACCGTTGCCCGGGACAGTCTTAACGCAGCATCATTTTCATGAATATCTCCGGGTTCCGGCGCCCAAACATAAATATTCTCCTTCCCCAGATTTAAAAGAACCTCCACATCCTCCTCCCTGATGATGTGGCCCTTTTTAAAGGCCCTCCCCTTAAATTCTCCCGGCACAATTTTGGTAATATCCTGACATAAAACCATCCCTACTGCTTCTGTTACCGGCACTTTCTCCATTCTCCCGCCTCCGATATCAAATATATTCAATCAAAACGGTGCCATGACCTCCACAGGCCATACCCAAATCACCCAAATCACAATGCCAATAAAAGGATTCCTTGGAGCGAAAAACCTCTTGAGCTTTTTTAATGGCTTGGTATTCCAAAGACCCTCCTCCAATGGTCCCTACAATGGACGAATCCGGGTAAACCAACATCTTTGCTCCCGGCTTGCGAGGTGTGGATCCATCAGTTGAACATAGGGTGACTAAAACCCCATTTTCTCCTTTTTCCAAAACTTCCATCACTGCTCTGATAACTTCCTTAGTCACGGCAACACCACTCCCTTCACTTTTTTCACCGGTTCCCCGGAACCCTGATATTCATGGGCGACCATTTCCGCCAAAATACTCAAGGCCACCTCAGCCGGACTTTGTCCTCCCAGATCCAAGCCAATAGGAGCTGAGATTTTTTCCAATTCTTCCTTGGGGAAACCTTCCGCCAAAAGATCTGTAAAGGTTTGTTTTACTTTATTTCTGCTGCCGATCATTCCCAGGTATTTCACATCCCGACCGGCTAAATGCCGGACACAGGTTTTATCCTGGCGATGACCCCGGGTAATAATTACAATGCTGGTGGCGCAATCAATCTCTTCTTCCAACATATTGCCCTTCAAAACATCCTGGAAGTCAGCACAAACAGTCTTATCCGCCCAGGGGAAACGTTTTTTATTGGCAAACTCTTCCCGGTCATCCACCACAATTACCCGGTAACCTAAAATTACCGCCATTTGAGCCAAAGGAAGGGAGATATGACCCCCGCCGAAGATAATTAATTTCTTTTGAGGTGCTACGGTTTCTTCCAAGACATGGATCACTTTCCCGGCAATAT
>DUPU01000225.1 GCA_012838175.1 Clostridia bacterium | reverse complement strand
GTCATTTTAAAAATAACCGAGTTTTTATCATCGTTTTTTACCCTTTAAAACCCACTCTTTAAAAACCCGGAAAGCCTTATTCCATGCGGCTTCCGGCACGTTTTATCTGAACTATGCACTCAACGTGATACGTCTGCGGAAACATGTCCACCGGCTGGACCTCCCTGGCTTTATACCCTTTTCCCGCTAGAATTTTTAAATCCCGGGCTAAGGTGGCCGGGTTGCATGAAACATAAATCAACTTTTGGGGCACCATTTTGACAATGGCCTCCAAAACCGCAGGGTCGCAGCCTTTACGAGGTGGATCCACAACAATAATATCGGGATGAATGCCCGATGCCTCCAGCTCTGGTAATACAATCTCTGCTTTCCCCGCAAAAAATTCCCCATTGTGAATATTATTAATGCGGGCGTTGAATTTTGCATCTTGTACCGCTCCTGGGAATTCTTCAATGCCAATCACTTTTTGTGCTCTTTTGGCAAGAATAAGGGAAATAGTGCCGATACCGCAATAAATATCCATTACCATTTCTTTTCCGGTTAAATCGGCATACTCCAAAACCTTATCATACAGCACTTCAGTCTGGTCCGGGTTAACCTGAACAAAAGACCCGGGGCTAATGGAAAAAATGACATCACCGATTCTTTCGTCAATCCTCTCCTTGCCTAATATCAATTTCCACTCCGGGCCAAACAAAGCCCCTGTATTTTTTATCCGAATATTTTGTACCACCGATACCACGGCCGGAAAACTCTTGACTAAGGCAAGGCTCAAATCCTGAAGCACCGGACAATCCTTTTTTTCGGTAACAAAAACAACGGCGATTTCTTCTGTATAGGCACTCCTCTTCAGCACTATATGTTTTAAGCAGGAAAGATCAGCCCTATCCCTGCGCCTGTTTAATTCCCTTTCTAAGAAATTTCTTAGGTCATTGAAAATACCAGGCACCAGATGGCAATTTTCAAAGGAGACCAACTCATGGCTGCCCGGCCGGAAAAAGCCGATTTTTACATGATTCCCCTCCGTACTTACATGAAGCTGGATCCGGTTCCGGTATTCCCAAGGATGAACCATTCCCAAAACCCGATGGACCTTTATATCCCGGAACCCCCCAATTTTCTCCAGGGCGTCGGCCACAATTCTCCTTTTCATATTCAGCTGGTGTTCGTACAGGGCATGTTGGATAGTGCAGCCCCCGCAGGAAGCATAGACGGAACAGGCCGGATCCACCCGGTAAGCGGAGGCTTTTGTCACCTGCACCAATTCTCCTACTGCATAATTCTTTTTCACTTGGCGGACTTTGGCCTCCACCCTTTCTCCCGGAAGTCCTCCCGGCACAAAGACAGTAAACCCCTCATACCTGCCGATGCCCCATCCTTCATGGGAAATCCCATCCAGCGCCAAATCCACAATATCACCCAATGCCAAGGGTATTTCCTTGCCCACAATATCACCTCAATAGTTACTTCTTCAGTCAAGTTTATCCAATAATAATTCCTTGGTCAAATGGATCCCATGCATAACAAATCCCGGATGGACCCAAAATATAAATTGAGTCTTTTTCACTATTCTACCGGAGGGGAAGCCAAATGGCCCAAGAAAGCCTACAAAAATTTATGCTGCGCTTAAAACAAGTGCTGGACGAGCCCTGGGACCTTGCCGGACCCAAAGGTTACATCCATTTAAAAGAGCTGGATGAAGTCACCCGGGAAATGTTAAACCGGGACACCGGCTTCACGGAAGCCAACCCTTTAATTGATGCCTTTAACCTCATTATTGAACAAGCCCAAAACCTCTATGCAGAAAACATTGTTTTTGGGATTAATGAAATTTATAAAACTTACCTGAAAAAAATCAGCGTAGAAAGCCAAGTCATACTCACCCACCGAGTCATGGACTGCATGAAAATGCTATTCCAATTTTTCATTACGGACAGCTTCCCCTACACGGAAAGAATTTGGGAAACATTCAGCAGCATGACTAAACCTGTGGGCCTTTTTTTGATTAAGGAAGGCTTCTGGGCAGCCTGCCCCGTTTTTTTTGAATCCACAGCTTTATTAGGCAAGCAAGCAGCCAGAAAAGGTTTAAGCACAGGAACTCTCCAACATGCCTTTCGCATTTCCGAACTGACTTGCCGGAACCTTTCCCACTGGGAACTGGCATCCTTACTTCAAAACCTTAGGCAAAATTTGGAGAGTTAAGGAGGTGGGATTCCCCTTTGTTTCAGTTTAACAATTATTTTTTTGTGGTACTGAATATTACTTCCGGACTCTTATCCCTTCTGGGAGCGGTGGGAATATTCGTTTCTTTAATCATCCAGCGCCGGGTAGGCCAATTGCAGGATATTATCGAAGAACTCCTGGACTTGTCCTATGAGGAAGACACCAATAACACGGTAAAAATTCAAAATCTCATTTACAAATACCAGATGCAGTATATCCTGCCGGCAGAACCGATTAAAATTGTCCTGCACTATATCAATATCAGTATTGCTTTAGAAATACTCTTTTGGTCCTGGCTCCTTTTTTTAGTTTACAAAAGTCCTTTTCAATGGGAAATCCTAATCTACTTATGGCCTATGTTTGCCATTCTTTTTGTAATGATTTTTTACCGTCAGCTGATTAAGAGCACTATTAATCCTGTAGACAGCAAGAACAGAATGTTTAATTCCATTATTCCCTCGCCCCGGTACTTGAGAAGCATTGCCTTTTTATCCAGTCATGTCAATGTTTCTGTGAAAACCATGATTCAGCAAGCCCGCCCTACCCCGGTGCTCAGGCAAAAAACCCCTGACCTGTGGGAAGTCACCTTAAAGGAGGAATTGCCTTTAGACGATTATCACTACTTTTTGGTCTTAACCGACGGAAGGGAAGTGTCCTTTTTTGCCTATGGCCACCTTCTTATTGAATTGGACGGGGATCCCATTACGGGAAAACCCCGGCCCACAGCGCGAAACCTCAATATACCCTTGGGGGAAATAGCAAAAAACCTCTGTTTCACAAAACCAGAGGTTAGTTTTCTGATTTTCCCCAAAGGAGAAAAGCACCCGATCGAATTTAATTATTCCTTAAAACCGGTTGATACGGTTTATTTTGCCCCGGGACAGCCGGGTATTTCCACCAATCATCTCATTACATATAACTTTGGCCGGAACAACACCCTGAATATACTTGCCAATAACAGCCAACAAGAAAAATATAAATACCTGCCGGCAAAAATCAATTACAACGGGATGCGCCTCTACGCCATACCGGAAGGAAAGGAACAAACCGTAAAGCTAAAACCCTATATTGACTGATTCAAATTGATACTGATTCTGTCTTTGTTATAAAAAACATGTCAAATCGGATAAGCATAAAAAATTAAAGCAATCATAATCCCGTTCCAGACCCCGTGGGCAATAATACTGGTCCAAATATTTCTCGTTTTCTCGTAAAGATAAGTTAAACCAATGCCTCCTACGGCAATAGGTAGCAGGCGGTAAAGGTCAAAATGCAAAGCGGAAAAAAACAATGCGGTAATCACAATACCCCAGGCGGCCCCGAAACGCCGGCGTAAAGCGGGATAGAAAAATCCCCGGAAAAATATTTCTTCACCCAGAGGTGCCAGGACCACACCCATAATTACCGCGAGAAAAAGTTCCCCATATGAATCTACCATTAATAGTATTTTGGCAAAATCCTGCAATTCCGCCTCATAAGGATAGACAATAGCCTGAATTGTCCCCAGAATCATTACCGTTAGAAAAAGGCCAATACCCCATTTCATGCCCCGGGGCAGGGCAGAAAAAAACCCTCTTTCAACAAAACCAATATCCCGGTATGAATGGCCGTATTTTATCACCGCAATATACCATGGGGCACCTACCATCAACAAAGTTTGGATCGCACTGGCTCCAAAAACGATGCAAATACTATCTATTTTCCATATTCCGGTAATTATATCCGATAAAAAGCCTAAAGCCAGCATAGACAGTACAATACCGCTTATTGCCAGCACTCCTTCCCAGATTTTCCACCGGGGCGGGCTGAATTCCATATTCAAAAATATCTTCCTTTCGTTAAAAAAATCGTTTTGCCAATCCAAAAAACCTGATTTAATCAGGGATTAATTACCTCAGTTCCGTCTGATTAATTTTCAAATAGTAGTATGAAATCCGGGAAATAATACATATGAAAACAGTCGAAAGGAGGCTTACCATGTTAATTATAACTTATTTTCTTATTTTTGTATTATTAATTTCTTTAATGATTATATTAGTTCCATATTTTAAAGCATTTCTCCGGGAAAACAAACAACTTAAACCCGGTATCGGCCGGGAAGAATTCTCCGCAGAATTTTTCCCGGATAAACCAAAAAAAGAAACCCCTATCGATTATAACTGGAAAGCCCATTTAAACAAAGAATTGGATTTTGGTGAACTTCCTCAGACATACGGAGATAACCGATTGGTTTTAATGGTAAAGAACTCCCACAACCTTTATGCCTATTGGGACACAACAACCCGGTGGGATCGGGGAACACCGGTGTTAAGAGTTTATGAACTTAACCCTTCAGGAGAAGAGAAGGATATATCTTTCCTTTTTGATATTGATCTTGAAAAAAATGCGGACAACTGGTTCTTCCCCGTGCCGAAGGATAACTGGATGTACTATGTGGAATTAGGCCGGCGGGAGCCGGATGGGAAGTTTATTCCTCTCCTTCGTTCCAACCCGGTCACAACACCAAGGGCATCCCTATCCCCGGCAATTGATGAAAACTGGATTCCCTGTGATTTATACGGACGCCTCAATAATATATCATATGGCCTAAGTTCCGGCTATATGCACAAAGAACGGGAAAGGACTGATCATTAGTGCCCAAAGGTTACCTGGCCATTGTTCTTCATGCCCACCTGCCTTATGTAAAACATACGGAACATGAGCATTTTTTAGAAGAAAGATGGTTTTACGAAGCAGTCACCGACTGCTATATTCCGTTAATTGATATGATGGACCGGCTGACTGAAGACCGGGTTCCTTTTCGTTTCACCATGTCCTTGACACCTCCCCTGCTTACCATGCTGGGAGATTTTTTAATGCAGGAACGCTGGCTTAAACACATTAACCACCTGATTGATCTGGCGGAAAAAGAAGTTGTGCGGCTGAAAAACCAGCCGTCCTTTTTGCCCCTGGCCTTGATGTACCGGAAAAAGTTTCAGGAAGCTCGGCATATTTTTCAAGACCGGTATCAAAACAACTTGATAAATGGTTTTAAAAAGCATATGGAGGCAGGGAACCTGGAAATTATTACCTCAGGGGCCACCCATGCTTACTTTCCCCTGGCGGAAAAGTCCCGGAAATCGGTATATGCCCAGGTGGCCACTGCCGTGGATACCCATTACCGCTATCTGGGCCGCTATCCTCAAGGTATCTGGCTCCCGGAATGCGGTTATTTCCCCGGTGACGACCGGATTCTCCGAAATTTCGGGTTAAAATATTTTTTTGTGGATACCCATGGATTGCTTTATGCCTCCCGCCGGCCGAAATATGCCTGTTTTGCGCCGATTTACTGTCCTTCAGGAGTGGCAGCTTTTGCCCGGGACCCGGAATCATCCAAACAGGTATGGAGCATGACGGAAGGTTATCCGGGAGATTACAACTATCGGGAATACTACCGGGATATCGGCTATGATTTAGATTTCGGTTATATCTGGCCTTATATCCACCCGGAAGGAATCCGGGTGAATACGGGCATTAAATATTACCGCATTACAGGGAAAACCGATAAAAAAGAAGTGTATTGTCCGGATAAGGCCGCGGCGAAGGCCTATGAACATGCCTTAAACTTTAAGTTCAACCGGGAAAAACAAATCGAGTATCTGTCCCAGGTCATGGACCGGACGCCTTTAATTGTTTCTCCCTATGATGCGGAACTTTTCGGTCACTGGTGGTTTGAAGGCCCTCAATTTCTGGAAAACCTTTTCCGGAGTATTGCCGCCGGCCCTCACATCATTGAACTGATTACTCCCCTGGACTATTTAGCTGCTTATCCGGTCAATCAAAGAGCCGAACCCTGCATGTCCAGCTGGGGAGACCAGGGCTACCATGACGTGTGGCTGGACCAATCCAACGCCTGGGTCTACCCTCACCTGCATAAAGCGGTAGAGCGCATGAGCGAATTAGCGGCAAGATTTCCGGAACCCTGTCCAAATACCAGGAGAGTCCTGAATCAAGCTGCCAGGGAATTGCTCCTGGCCCAGTCCAGCGATTGGGCTTTTATTATGAAGACCGGCTCCATGGTTTCTTATGCGGTACGGCGTACCAAAAACCACCTGCATAATTTCAACATCCTCTATGAGCAAATTATGCATAATAATATTGACCTGGAGGAACTTTATAAACTGGAATGCCAACATGATATTTTTCCGAATATTAATTACCGGGTGTTTCAATAATTTTAAGAAAGGAGAAAAAAATAATGCACACGCTCAGTCATTTAAAAGAATCTTTAAACCAAAAAGAACAGGCTTTAATTCAATATGTCCGATACATGAGGGAAGCCCAAGACAGTAAAAATACGGAAATTGCCGCCCTCTTTGCAGACTTGGCCAAAGCGGAGGAAAAGCATATCGCCGTAATCCGGGATCAAATCGTGCAACTGGCGGAAAGTGATGAACTGCTGAACAAATATCAAAGGGTTAATGAATACAATTCCCAACACTCCACCTATTCCCTTCATTAAAGCTTTTGATTAAAAAAATCCCCTGACTTTCCTTTAGGTTGAATACTCAAGGAAGTCCGGGGATTTTGTATTTTTATTTTCATTCTTTCTTAAAACTATTTACCTTATCCGCATACATGGCCGTTAATTCTTCTGCCGCTTCCATACTGGTACCCTCACTGAAAATACGGCACACCGGTTCATCAGAATCCGGAAGAATCAAAGCCCAGCCCTGATCATGAAAAACCTTTACCCCGTCTAAAAGCTCCGTTTTTCCCTTTTCCTCCTCAATCAGTTTGCGCATGACCGTACCTTTGGCACTCCAAGGACATTCAATATCCTGGCGGGAAAGATGAAATTCAGGCACCAAGCCCACCAATTGGGATAATGGAGTTCTTTCCTGAGCCAAATATTCCAGAATTTTCACCAAGGCATGAATGGCGTCAAATTGCATAGTAAACTGCTGGTAATTTTTTTGGGAGTTAAGGATTTTATCCTCCAAAATCTGCTGCATAAAGAATTGTTTTGAGGTCTTGGTTCGAATGACCCGGCCCCGGTATTTTTTTGCCATGGCCTCAATAGCCAGGGGTGCTGTTACCGGCACCACAACGGTGGACGGGGCGTGATTCTTTAAAATGATCAGGGATACCAGGGCAGTATAGAGGTCCTCTTGAATTACCGTTCCTTTGCTGTCAATGAGGATGAGATACTCCCCATCAGAGTGCATAATCACCCCCAAATCGCAGCGGTGTTTTAATACTTTTTCCTTATACCAGGAGAACTCCCGGGCTTTTAAAAAGGTATCTGCTTTTTCCGAGATCAGGACATCACAGCCCAGGCTCTCCAGCATTTGGGGCAAATGTTCCCCGAAGCTGCTATAATCATAGTCTAGGTAAATTTTTAACCGGGCATCTTTGATCACCTTTTGATTCACGGATTTCATCAAATCCTCGTAATAGATACTGACAATATCCGGGTAAGAGCTTAAATTAGTAATTTGAGAGCCGGTGACCCGGCGAAAATCTTCCCGGAGAAAGGCGTTTTCAATTTTTCGTTCTTCACCTTTGGTGATATTGGCTCCCCGGTGATTGAAAAAAGTTATGCATACCTTCTCCCCCTGGTCCATGGCATTCACATGAATCCCCCCGTTAATACCCAGGGTTCTTACGCCGTACCGGCTGATGGGAGTTACCACCTTGCCTAAATCCAGTACATTGCACCCGGCGGACAAAAGCCCTACCGCCAAAGCATTTTTAACCATTTGAGAACAGGGATGGCCGTCGGCACCCAGGGTAATCTGTCCTTGCTTTTTACTGCAGGAACCATAGGCTGCCCCCAAGCGTACCGCCACCTCGGGAGTAATATCCACATTCACGGTCCCGGAAACACCATCGGCACCAAAGAGACTTTTGCGAATTTTTTCCGCCCAGATTAAACTCTCTTTAACAATCATCCCCTTCTCCACTGTTTTATGGGGCCAAATTTTTACTCCGGGTTTGATGGCAACATAGCTGTCCAGTACCGTATCGTCCCCCACGACCCCGTTTTCATAGATGGCGGCATGGGATTTGATTTTAACCCGGTTGCACACGGTTCCCCCTCGCAAGGTGGCCTTCTTGCCTAAATAGACATTGTTCCAAACAATACTTCTTTTCACTGATACGCATTCATCTAAAATACTGTTGGAACCAATCACGGAAAAGCTGCCCACAAAGGAATCCTTGCCGATCTTTACATCCTCACCGATAAAAACCGGGCTTTCAATACAGGCGTCCGGGTGAATTTCCGTTCCTTGACCCACCCAGATTCCCGGGCTGATT
>DUPU01000224.1 GCA_012838175.1 Clostridia bacterium | reverse complement strand
GACAGGTTTTACCCTTCAGGGGGGGTGCACAATTTAACGATTTGGTCCAAAAATCAAAAAAAGCACCACCAAAAGTGATGCTAATTTAACCCTAAAACGCCGAAAGTCCCATGTATCAAGGGACCTTCATTGTATCAATTATTAAGTTTAAATTTGGTGGAGATAAGGGGATTCGAACCCCTGGCCTCCTGAATGCCATTCAGGCGCGATCCCAACTTCGCCATATCCCCATATTAGTTATCCGAGCCACATTCGATATTATATAAAATTGGTTGCAGCTTGTCAATGACTAAATAGATTTTTCCTGAGCCATTTCCAGGGAAATCACCGGCACTGCCTGCCTTATACCTTGCAGGCAACAAAATACATTCTTTCATCTCTAATTAAATCCAAGGAACGGCCAAATAAATCTGACCCGGTATATTTGATGTCGAATCCTGTTTTCTGTGCCAGTTCTTTTATGACTTCCACTTGGTAGCACTTTTGCTGGTGTTCTTCCGCATATTTCCGGAATATGTCCTTATTCCGTTCTTGTTTTACAAAAAAGGTAAGCTCTATATTAATAATGGGTTTTTGAGAAAAATCATTTTCCCAAATCAGGACTACGTCATCCTCCTGTTCCACCCATTGGTTATCCCCCAAAATTTGTTCATAATAATAGGGTGTCCGCATGTCAAATACAAAACTGCCTCCGGGCTTCAAAACACTAAAAATGCTTTTGAAACACTTTAATAAATCATTCTCTTTAACCAGATAGTTTAAGGTATCGCATAAACAAATAGCGGTATCAACCTGCTCCGGAAGTCGTACCTTTCGAATATCCATTTCCAATAAAACGGCGGAAAGACTCCGGCTCAAAAGTTTATCCCGGCAAACTGCCAGCATATCACCGGAGTTATCTATCCCGTAGACTTGATAACCTCGGCCCGCCAGAGGGAGAAGTACACTTCCTGTCCCGCATCCGGCATCAAGTACCGTCCTGGGATTTTTCCCCAGCCTTTTCCATTGGAATTCCAGACCGTCCACCCATTTCTCGTAATTCACATGCAGCATTAACCGGTCATAAACAGCAGCCATAGCTTGATAGGTCATCTTCCTTATTGCTCCTTAAAATATGTAAACTTGGCGTCTCCCCACAGTCTTTCCAAGTTGTAATACTGCCTTTCCTCTTCTTGAAAAATATGCACCACCACACTGCCATAATCCATCAAAACCCACCGGGCATCTTTCAATCCTTCAATACGCAAAGGGGAAACACTTTCGTCCTGGACTAATTTTTCTTCAATGTGGTCAGAAATCGCCGTAACTTGTTGATTATTAGCCCCGGTGCAGATTACAAAATAATCGGCTATAATGGAAATACCCCTTAAGTCCATAATTACAATATCTTTGCCTTTTTTTGCCCTGACGGCATCAGCACACGCCCGTGCTAAATCATGTGAAGTCAAATTCTTTTCTCCTTTCTTACATAAACAAACAATCGATCCGGTCCCATCCTTTACTCTCTGTTGGTTTCTCTTTCTTTTATTTGATGCCAGGCCTTTAGAGTAACAGGATGTACCTTGCAGCCCTTTTCCTGCAAATATTCAATTGTTCCCTCAATAGCTTCCGCCATGGTCTGATCCAAGTCTTGGTAAACCTTAGCTCGCAACTTATCCACTCCCGGCCAATTCCTGCTTGGCTCCACCATGTCTGCCAAAAAAATTATTTTATCCAACAAAGTCAGGCACTCTCCTCCAACAGTATGTTTGGAAATGGCACTTAAAATTTCTCCGTCCGTAATGGAGAAATCTTTTTTCACTAGGAAAGCACCTACAGGAGCATGTAAAACCACCGGATTGTCCCTTTCTTCATCCAGAATATCTAAGCCGTTCTCCTGAGCAATCTCCATCAATTGCCGATAGGGCAATTCTCTGGCATAATCATGGAATATACCTGCCAGCCAAGCTTTTTCCGGATCTGCTCCCCAAAACTCAGCCATTTTTTTAGCTGTTTCAGCCACGCCTAAGGAGTGCAGCCATCTTTCCGCAGTCATACTGTTCTTTAAAACTGCACAATAATCCTGAACTGTACCGAAGGAAGGGCAATTTCTCTCTTCTTTTGCACCGGTTTTAATATCTATTTCTCTATTTTTATCTGTTTTCCTCTCTTCAGCCATTTTTCCTCCCCAAATAAATTTTAAACCTCCTTTTTAGGCTAAAGGAGGTTTAAGATTCTACTCTCGAGGCTTAGCCTCACTGACAGTTAAAATACGGCCGGCAAACTCTGTTCCGTTCATGGCTTCAATCATTTTATCCGCATCTTCATCATTTACTTCCACAAAACCGAATCCTTTACTTCTTCCTGTTTCCCGATCTGTAATAATTCGTCCGTTAACTACCTCCCCGTGTTGGCTGAAGGCAGCAATTAATTCATCTGATTTGGTAGCCCATGGTAAATTTCCTACATAAAGAGTACGCACTAGATTCTCACCTCACAAGTAGCTTTTAATATACCCGCTGATAATATTATTTACCCGACGATAAAGAATATATGCAGAATGAAGAAATGGTATATTAATCTACTTGATACAAGTGATGCTCGTATATGTATGCTTCTACCGATTCCGGAAGCAAATATTTAATGGGTCGACGGGCTGCGACACGTTGTCGAATGTCCGTGGAAGAAATAGCTAAAGCAGGAACCTCCATAAAAATTATCTTTTCCATAAACTCCTTTGGAAAATGATTAACATCGTGAAGATGAAAACCCGGTCGGGTGGCAGCTATAAATTTACAATGTTTTAATAATTTCTCTACATTTTTCCATGTAATAATTTCTAAAATAGCATCGGCGCCGGTAATAAAATATAAGTCCGTTTCTTCTCCGTATTTATCCAGAAAATCAGAAACAGTGTCAACAGCATAAGAATAACCCGGCCGGTCCAATTCAATCCGGGAAATACGAAAATAAGGATTGGTCTCAATCGCTAGTTTCGCCATATGATACCTATGTTCTGCCAAAGTGATACTTTTTTCCTTTTTATGAGGAGGTCGTCCGGAAGGAACAAATACCACCTGGTCCAAATTAAAGCCGCACCGGGCGGCCTCTGCCGTTACTAAGTGTCCGTAATGAATCGGGTCAAATGTCCCCCCCATTATGCCTAATGATTTAATTCTATTTGATAAAGTGCCTGCTTTCATAATTCCGCCTTTAATTTTTTGTAATTATTATAACAAAGTTATCAAAAAGTAGAAGGAAAATACCAATTGCTTGCTTTCCAACAAATTGGCCTAGGGCAGTTCTATTTTTGGTTTCTTTTTCGAGGGTCTGAAAAATAGCAAGCATTTGCCTATTACCTGTACTAATTCCGCCCCAATGGCAAGAGCAATCTCCCCTCCCACTTCCTTAGGATTTTCATCACTGTTTGTTAAAATTTTAACCTTAATGAGTTCACGGGCTTCTAATGCATCGTCCAGCTGTTTTATCAAGTTTTCGTTCAACCCACCTTTCCCGATTTGAAAAATTGGGTCAATACCTGTGCCCAAAGCACGCAAAAATCTTCTTTGTTTACCAGTCAGCATAGGTTACCGGTACTTAACCGGAACCACACCTCCCTTATTCAATAAGTTAAAAACATTATACCACATATTTCTTTTTTTTCCTAACATTATTCATTTCTAGTATATTGCAATTTAGATAGATTTAGAGCAAAAAAGAACACCGGATAAAAACCGGCATCCTCTTTCGTAACATAATATGCTCAGATTTCGGAATCATCATTTTCCAAGTGCAATTTCTTCAAACTATAGGTCTAAACTTTGTGCTGTCACCTAATTCTCTGATACCTAAGAAAGCTCTAGGGCTTTTTGATTTCATATTTCTCCAAGGAAGAAGTAACTCTATAATCTTCATTAGATATGTATTCCCTTTTAACCATACCCACTCCATCTTTATAATACTCATATATGGTGGAATCAGGGAAAGTTATTTTGATTTTTAATACTTTTTCAAAATCTCCGGCAGGTGTATTCAGAGAAGCATTAAGATCCAGAATCTCTCTTGTGCTGTCACCTGTGTCCCATTTCGTACCCACCTGCAAGGGTGCTTTTAGGATTACCAGATTGTCATTGGATTCATCATTTAGATAGTTTTCATTTTCATAGGATTCTCCCTGAAAGAAGATTCGGGTTACTGCTTCATCTGTAGTTTCAAATACGGAAGCACTCACTGTCCCGCCATTATCTTCTTTGATTTGGGCTCGATTGCCTTCAGCAAAGACTACCTCCCGTGTAAAGGTAGCATATTCATTACCTTCACCCAAATATCGCCAGGTACTGCCTTGGGTAAGGGGAAAGTAATCTTCTGGTTTTAGACCGACTTCTTTTTCCGGATCACCTTCTTCAACTTGAGATTGATCTTCTTCCGGTTTTGGATTCTCTGGCCCAACCTGGTTACATGCTGTTATCAACAAGATAATTAGCAAAAATACCGGGATAAGCTTGGGGATATATTTTCTCAAATTCTTTACCTCCTATCCTTAAACACCTACTTTACTTTTATTTCATGAACTTACTCATTCATTATATCTCGGATCGAGGTAGAGTATTCAACCTTTTTCAGATCTAAATGCAAAAAGCAACCCAATCAACCTATAAATTTTTCATTAATAATAATTAAGTATTTTCAAAACCCCTCAAAATGAGGGGCTTATCTTAAAATATCCGCTTCAGGCACCTCCTTGCCCGTTAGGGCTTTATAGCTTTGCTGTAACAGCTGCACCGCATACTTGGGATTGTGAATCCCTTTTGACCCGTCATAATCAACAAAAAAGCAGTTCCAAGCAGCTTGATAAAGATTCTCATCAGCAGGTGTTTCTATAGGATTTCCATCCTTATCCTGGAATTCTATAGACCCATGACTGGATGCAAACTTTCCCCCATCCAACTTTTTGGTGATTTCATCATTTACCATTTGCAGCAGGCCTTCCACCTCGTCCTGAATTCCTTCTTTGTTTCCGTCTCCGTCATAATCCCCTTTGGCTTCAGGGTTGAAAGACTCAAATTGGTGACACTTATTGCAGGCCTCATCAATATTCTTTACATTCATTTTAAAAGTATGATCTTGGATGCCTTTTTCATCCTCGGCCATATGACAGGATAAGCAGGAATTTGTTAAATTGGTATGTCCGGAATTCCCGTAATTGACACCCTCAATCTCTCCCCCGTTCTTACCTAAGGTCATATCCGCCTGTACTGAATGGTGAGGCGCTGATTCCAAATCAGGTTTCTTGCCCCGGCCGTTATGGCAGGACATGCACATGGTGCCTTTTCCGCCCTCTACATTTCCGATCAGAATTTCAGCTTTGCCTTCTGTCATTACTTGATGCCCATACCCTATATGGCAGGTATCACAAGTTGTACCTTTTAATATACCAATTCCTTTTAAATCTTTACTATTGTTTTCAAAGGCGTAACCATTATGGCAAAAGGCACAGGCCTCACGCATACCGGGGGCTTCTTCCGGATTATCAGCTCCCGTTGCTTTGGCATGACCGGATTCAGCCCATTGATTATAAATAGTCTCAGACAAATCAATACCTTCCTCGTCCTTACCATTCTTATCTTGTTGAGCTTGGTTTTCTCCTGTGTTATCTCCCTCCTTATCCGTACCGGCGCATCCTGCGGTATAGCAAATTAAACAAATCACAAAAAGTAAAGCCATGTACTTTTTCAAATAATGACCTCCTTTCTTACCCTATAAAAAGATTAATCTCCGTTAATAGTATTAATAAAATGCTGTGATATTATTTATCTTTTTTTTAAGTGCAAAACAAAAAGCAGGTCATAGGACCTGCCGGTTATTATCCAATTTTCTCCATCTCATTTTGTCTGATTTTTCTGCGTCGTTTTTCATACTCTGGAGCCCCTTTTTTCCATCCTTGATATACTTTCTCCCGTTCAACAACGACCGGTTTCTCCAGAATCACAAAATCATTTTTTGCTGGGCAATAATACATTGCTTCATCCTGTTTGCAATTACCACAATCGAAGCAATCCATAATCTAGTTTTCCCCCGTTCATAAATTAAAAATAATTTATTTAGTCCGCAAAAACAAATTCCAAGTTATTTATCCTTATTACGTCACCAGCTTTTGCTCCTTTCTCCCTTAGTGCATTGTCTAAACCCATTTTTTTGAAGATTCTCTGCAGCCTTTTAACCGCCGCCTCATTATCAAAATCGGTCATGGCCACATGCTTCTCCACTTCTTCATCGGAAACCTCAAAAATTCCTGCATCATTACGAAAAATTTTAAATCTTTCTTTTGGAACTACATGGATATGTCTGACTTCTGTTTCATCTGCCTGTCCCAGCAATTCATTCTCCGCTTCCTGTACCAATTGAAACGCTCGCTCCATTAAGGGGCCTAAACCTAAACCTGTAGCAGCAGAAATAGGAAAAATCTCGTAACTTTCCCCAATCTTACTCTTTAATTCCGTTAACCGTTCCTCAGCACCGGAAAGGTCCATTTTGTTCGCCGCCACAATTTGGGGGCGGCTTGCCAACATTTCTTTATAGGCCTTTAGTTCCTCGTTAATAATTCTAAAATCTTCCCAGGGAGTCCGCTCAGGCTGTTCCGACATATCCAACACATGAATCAATACTTTTGTCCTTTCTAGATGGCGCAAAAAATGGTGGCCCAGGCCGGCCCCGGTATGGGCTCCCTCAATTAAACCCGGAATATCGGCTAAAACGAAACTATTTCCTTCACCGATTCTCACTACGCCTAAGTTAGGAGTAAGGGTGGTAAAAGGGTAATCCGCTATTTTAGGTTTTGCTGCTGAAACCCGGGAAATAATAGTTGACTTCCCGGCATTAGGGAAACCTACCAATCCTACATCAGCCAGTAGCTTCAATTCCAGTAAAAGCCAGGCTTCCTTTCCCGGTTCTCCCTTCTCCGCAAAATCCGGGACCCGGTTATGAGGAGAAACAAATCTGGTATTTCCCCGCCCCCCCCGTCCTCCGGGAGCAATAACCACTTTCTGACCATGAGTAATAAAATCAGCTAAAAGCTCATCAGTTTCAGCATTTCTGACTACGGTACCCAAGGGAACCCGTAAAACTAAATCTTTCCCGCTTTTCCCGTGCATTCCTTTACCCTGCCCGTGCTGTCCCCTGCCGGCCTTATAATGCTGCTTATATTTAAAATCAATTAATGTACGCAGGCCCTCATCAGCAATCATAATTACATTGCCGCCCCGACCCCCGTCACCGCCACAGGGACCACCTTCCGGGACATATTTTTCCCTCCGAAAAGCGACTATTCCGTTCCCCCCGTCACCGCCCTTAACATAAATTTTCGCCCGATCATAAAACATAAAAATTCCTCATTCAATAATTATTATCCTATAGTTTCGAAACCTTTTCTATTAATTATTCTTAAAATTTAAAAAACTAATATTATTTTACCAGGTAGTTTTTCCACCTTTATTCTTTTATGTAATTTCTTGTCTTGATCCAGTTTTTCTTCCAATTGATGCACTAAACCATCAGAGGCAAGAGAATCCGGGCAAGTAACCACCCAATCGAAGCTTTGATCAGTAACCCGGGATGTTACCTGAATCCATTTCCCCTCATCTTCGTTTTCAGCCACCATTTCCAAGACTGAATGAATCATTATAAACAATTCATCCGCCATAGATTCACTGATGCCCTCCTGCCATGTAGCCTTATCTTCAATGTCAAAGGATAATTTAATACCCATACTTTGGCTTTTATAAGAAGCAATCAAGATGACCACTGCCAGATAAGGGTTTTCCAACTTGCTGAAAAAGAAATTGCCGCCCAATAGTTCCGCATTTTTTTGTTTAATATACCATGCCGCTTTATCTGCTTTTTTTAACTGGAGATATCCCAAAATCACTTGAAGGCAATTAATAAAATCATGTCTTTGCTCCCTCATGATATTAACAATTTCGCGGCATAACCGGTTTTTCTCCATTCTCTTGCACCCCAGAATTCATATTCGCCGTTTTATTAAATTATCCTTCATAACCGGCAGGAAAAACCGATTACCCCGCCCTCTGGACAACTTGCCCCAGGGAATATTGCTCCCCTCATACCGGCATCAGCGGACTTTCACCGCCAAGCTGCCGACCATAACGGGCCCACTAGATCAAAAAAGGTTGTTGATAAATTCCATCAACAACCTTTGGCAGCTAGGATAGTTTTTAAACAGCAGCGTTTTCACTATATACACTGACCTGTTTCTTGGTCTGACTCTTCCGTTCAAATCTTACATAACCATCAGTCTTAGCAAATAAGGTATCATCTTTACCCAAGCCAACATTTACACCCGGGTGGAACTTGGTACCCCTTTGGCGGACGATAATGCTGCCTGCGGTAACAAACTGTCCGTCATGCCGTTTTAATCCCAGTCGTTTAGCTTTACTGTCACGACCGTTCCTTGAACTACCACCGGCTTTTTTGTGTGCCATGAGATCCCACCTCCTTAAGCTTCGATTTTCTCAACCAGAACTTTTGTAAAGGGCTGTCGATGCCCTTGTCTTTTTCGAATGTTTTTCTTCGGTTTGTATTTGAACACTAAAATCTTCTTGCCTTTACCATGTTCCAATACTTTTAGAATAACTTTCGCACCGTTTAATACAGGAGATCCCACTGTTAAAGCACCGTCTTTGCTTACCGCCAGCACTTTGTCAATCTCCACTGTTTGTTCGGCTTCAACAGGAAGTTTTTCCACACGAAGGACGTCACCTTCCGCTACTTTATACTGTTTGCCGCCTGTTTCAATAATCGCGTACATCTTGCACCTCCCTACGTCAAATACTCGCCTTGTTTAGGTGGTCCGAAAACACTTCAACCTGACAAGTGCGGTTTCAAAACGTAACAGAGTGATATTAGCATAATTAACTCTTTTTGTCAAGAGCGGCAATCACATAAGCCTTGGCGTGAGTCCGGAAAACTCTGGAAATTTCCACCCAGACCTCCTGCCCCAACAAAGCCCCTCCCTCTTCAATATCAATCACAAAACCATCTACCCGAGCTATACCGTCCAGGTAATTTCCGGCATGAGGCTCTTCCACTTTTACCTTTAATTTTTGACCAACCTGAACCGGGACTGCATTTTTTTCCGTCTCCTCCGGATCATAAGCCGGACGAATCATGGTTTCCTCCATGCGCATGCCGGGAACACCTTTAATTACAATCCTTTTGCCTGTACGCTGCTCCAGGATCCGCAGGTTCTGTCCGCCGCTGCCAATTAAATAAGCTGCCACGGCAGGGTTTACCTCTGCCAAAATGGCCGGAGCCCCTGTATTCTCACTGACAGATAAAATCTCCTTTTTGGCAGTCAAAGAAACACTTTCTTCAGAAAGAACCTTTCCCTTTCCTTCACAAAAAGGACAATCCTTTTGCAAAACCTGGGATAAACCTTGTCCCACCTTTTTCCGGGTCATTTCCAATAAACCCAATTGGGTAAAACCCAAGATATTGGTTTTGGTTTTGTCTTTTTTCAA
Organism: Clostridia bacterium; assembly: GCA_012838175.1. Lineage (GTDB taxonomy): Bacteria > Bacillota > Dehalobacteriia > Dehalobacteriales > Dehalobacteriaceae > DUPU01. Next base: position 3,198 of record DUPU01000224.1, on the reverse strand, counting down.
CTCTTTTTCCAAGGCTTCCAGCACCAATGCTTTGTGCTGGGGAATGTCCATATCAATAAAATCAATAATAATAATGCCGCCGATATTTCTAACCCGCAGCTGCCGGGCTATTTCAACAGTTGCTTCCAAATTAGTTTTCAGTACAGTATCGGAAAGGTTAGTGGTGCCTACATATTTACCGGTGTTCACATCTATGGCGGTTAATGCCTCCGTCTGGTCCACAATCAAATAACCCCCTGATTTTAGCCACACTTTCCGTTTTAAGGCTTTTTCCATTTGTCCGGGAATATCATAAAATAAGAAAATATCTTTGGTGTCTTTAATAATGACCCGGTTCTTCATGGCAGGAACGGTCATATCCAAAATTTCCAATACCTTTTCGTAGCACTCCTGGGAATTGACCAATACCCGGTCTACATCTTCTGTCAAAGTATCCCGGACAATACGCTGCAATAGTTCCAGATCCTTATGGATTAACTGGGGTGCGGAACTGCGTGCCGCTTTGTTTAGGATCTTTTTCCAAAGCCTCACCAACATCTTCACATCTGCACTTAGCTCATCCCGGGACATCCCCTCCGCCACTGTGCGGACAATCAGTCCCATTCCCTCCGGCTTTACCTCTTCCGCCAGAGCTTTTAACCGTTTTCTTTCTCCCTCGGACTCGATGCGCCGGGAAATGCCGATATAATCCACAGTGGGCATGAGAACCAAATAACGGCCGGGTAAGGTTAGATGGGTGGTAACCCGGGCGCCTTTTGTCCCTACCGGTTCTTTCACAACCTGAACCAGCACTTCCTGCCCTTCCTTCACTACCTCACCAATGGAATACTGCCTTGATTCCCCCTCATCATCTTCTTCACCAACCCGGTACGGCACAGCTTCCTCCACATATAAAAAACTGTTTTTTTCCAGTCCGATATCAACAAAGGCGGCTTGCATTCCCGGTAAAACGTTTTCCACTATTCCTTCATAAATATTTCCGGCAATCCTTTGGCTACCACACCGTTCCAGGTAGATTTCCACCAGTTGCTGGTCTTCTACCACAGCTACCACGGTCTCCTCAGGTTCCATCTTAATTAGTATTTCTTTATACACAAAAACACTTCCCACAAAACTTATTTCTAAAGCCCGGCCTTTTCTTCTACATAACATTGTTAACCGGGCATAGCTTTTTCCCCTGATTTGTTTCGTACAAACAGACCTGTCCTGATAATATCCAGAATCCGGCAGCCGTCTAAACCTAAAGCCTCAACAACCTCCACCGGTTTAACACTTCCCTGATTGCCCACACTTAAGTCCATTTCCCACAATATTTCCTGAGGCGTACAAAAGCGATAGGATAATCTAAAAATTCCCGGCCTGATGTCAAATTCCTTTTTTCTTTTGGGAGATATGCGCGGAACTTTAATCTCCCGGCGGGAAAAAAGTTGAGCTATTTTTTCTTCCAGTTCACTTGGGTTCATCTCTTTGTCCATTCTGACCCGAACTAGGTAGGTAGCACAATTAATCACTGCCATTAAAGGAGGATCCTCCGGGGAAATCTCTTTGGTTTCCTTAATGATAATTCCCGGCGGGCACTTTTCTTGTAATTTTACCCGAAATTCCTCAGGATCCATCTCCTCATCCAATTCCACATCAAAGTACTCACAATCGCTTGCCAGTCCCACCGCCTTTGCAGTTCCGAAGGAAATCTTAGGATGGGGATTAAAACCATGAGAAAAGGCCACCGGTATCCCGGCACGTCTCAGAGCCCGTTCTATTAATTTTAATAAATCCAAATGGGAAAGAAAGCGGGTCTTTCCCGTGATCCTAAAACATGAGCGTAAAATCATGACCCCATTCCCTCCGTGATTTCCGGCCGAAGGCCTAAATCCGGGCAAACTCCGCATCCATGGCAGGGGTTTCCTCGGCAATCTAAGGTTCTTTGACCTTCCTTGGCTCTTTGATACTCTTTTTTCAGCCACTTTTTAGTAACACCGCTGGACAGATGATCCCAGGGCAATACCTCATCCAAGTCAAACTTTCTGTTGGCAAAGAATTCCGGCTCTAATCCGCAGGCATGAAAAGCGTCCATCCACGCCTGATACTTAAAATGTTCCGACCAGCCGTCAAATTTACATCCTAAGGACCAAGCTTTCTCCAATACATCTCCCAATCTCCTGTCTCCCCGAGCAAAAGCTGCCTCCAGAAAGCTCACTTCCACATCGTGATAATTAAAGGTCACCTGTTTCATTTTTCTAAATTTTTCTTTAAGGTAAATCTGCTTTTCCCGCAATATATTTCTCTCTTCCTGGCCCTCCCACTGAAAAGCCGTATGAGCTTTGGGGACAAAGGAAGATACACTCACAGTAACGGAAATAGGTTTTTTCACTTCTTGAGGTTTGGCTTTTCGCCCCACGGCCAGTATTTTCCCCACTAAATCCACTATCCCGTCCAAGTCCTCATAAGTTTCCGTAGGCAGGCCGATCATAAAATAAAGTTTAATGGATGTCCACCCTTGGGCAAAAGCCGCCCTTACCGTGTCCATAATATTCTCTTCCGTTACGCCTTTGTTAATCACATCCCGGAGACGCTGAGTACCTGCTTCCGGGGCAAAAGTCAACCCGCTTTTACGGACCTGTTGCACTTCCCGGGCCAGGCCGACGGAAAAGGCGTCTACCCGTAACGAGGGTAATGAAACACCGATTTTTTTCTTTTTAAAACGGTGCATTAATTCATTAATAAGAGGTTCAATACAAGTGTAATCGGCAGAACTTAAGGAAGTTAAGGCAATTTCATCGTATCCGGTGCTGTCCACCAATACTTCCGCTTGTTCAATCAGTTTATCCACCGTACGTTCCCGCACCGGACGATAGATTACTCCCGCTTGGCAAAACCGGCAGCCCCGAGAGCAGCCCCGAAGCACCTCCAGCATTACCCGATCATGAATAGCCTCAGTATGTGGGACGAGGGTTTTTTCCGGAAATTCCGCTTCTGAAAAATTTTTAATTACTCGTTTAGACACAATTTCCGGGACCTCATCTTCCGTTCTTTGTATTTTTTGTATTATGCCGTCTTCCCTGTAAACCGGCCGGTAAAACCTAGGTACATATATCCCTTTTATCTTTACGGCTGCTTTTTTTAAGAAACTTTCCTTATGAAAACTGTTCTTCTCCCTTTTTTCCCTTTGATATAAATCTAAAAGCTCCAATAAAACCT
>DUPU01000223.1 GCA_012838175.1 Clostridia bacterium | reverse complement strand
TACAACCCTAACTTTTAGCTGAAGGAAATCTGGGAAAATTGTTGAATATTTTCCTTTAATAGCGATTTAGAGGTTATAAAAAATGAAATTGAATAATAAAGGTTTTACGTTTATTGAACTGCTGGTGGTAGCGGTTATTTTAGGGATACTTTTGACAATTGCCTACCCGAGGTTGGAGAAGGTAAGAACACGCTGGGAGTTAAACGGGGTGGCCAGGCAGATGGTTTCTGATATTAGGAAAATGCAGCAGAAAGCCGTAGTGGAACAAATAACCGGGCTGAATATAACACTTAATCAGGCTGCCCGAAAGTATTATTTAAAGGAAAATTCAAAGGTATTGGAAAGCCGTGATCTAAGCAGGGTAATTACAGGGATAAGCGTTAAGCCGAAAGATTTTACTATAGTGGAATTTTACACCAATGGCATGACCAGTGGCGCAGGTACGATAGCTTTAAGTAACAGGTATGGGGAATTTAGATATATTGTAATTTTAAATACCACTGGGAGAGTAAGAATTTCATCTACTCCCCCTTAAAATGAATTGGTGCGGGAGGCTGTGATGCTGGGTAACCACGAAGATGGTTTTACTTTATTGGAAGTTACATTAGCCATGGTGATAATGGGAATAGTTTTGGTTCCCATACTTGGCTTATTTTTCAGCAGTCGTGCCCATTATGAGCTGTCCACTGAAGAAACCATCGCCGTTTATTTGGCCCAGGAAAAAATGGAAGAGATTATAGGGACCAAGATTCATGAGGTTGTGGATAACCCGGATTCATGGGAGGAATGCCATGGTTTTCCCGGCTTTTATTACCAAGTGGAAGTGACTCCTCCTAAGGAAAACAAGGAAGGGGACAATGATAAACTTAACCTATATAAAATTCATGTCCGGGTTCAGTACCAAACAGGCGGAAAAACACGGGAGATAGCTTTATCCACCTACTTGGTGGATAGGATGGTGGACAAATGATAAGAAATAATCAAGGATTTTCCCTAATTGAAGTTGTTATTGCCATGGTTTTGACAGGCACGGTTTTGCTGGTAAGTTCTCAATTTATTTTTTCCGGTATTGTTTCCTGGACCCACGGTGAGGAACAAATTGATGTAGTTCAGAACATGCGGGCTACGTTGGATTTAATGACCAAGGAAATCCGAACTGCTGTCGAGGTAAAGGCTGCCGGCGACAGTTATATTGTGTTGGTCGTACCCAAGGGGAAGGATTTTTCTCTGATAGACGTGCGCTATCAATATGATTCAGTTGATCTTGAGGTAGAAAGAAAAGAAGGAAGCAGTTTCCCCCAGCCGGTATCCAGCCGCATCACCAGCCTTTCCTTTGCATATAGCGGGGATCCGATAAGTTTTATCACTATTACTTTAAAGGGGAAAAGAAGTGACGGGCAGGAAATTTCCATGAGATCCAAGGTATTTTTACGTGCGGTCAGGTGATGAAATAATGTATAAGCAAATGAATAATAAAGGATCTGCCTTGGTACTGGTTGTTTTTGCGATGCTGATTTCCTTCTTTTTGGGGATAGCCTTGTTGGAGGTATCTACCGTAGAATTTGCCATGGCAAATAACCATGTAGACGGGGTAAAGGCTGACTATATTGCAGAAGCGGGGATGAATAAGGCCATAGCTTCTTTTATGTATAATACGGAACTCCTCCAGGAGTTACCCGTCCTTTTAGAAAATATCGGGGATACTTTTACTTTAGAAATTGGCGAATCTTTTGCCGGGGGCAGTTTTTCCGATGCTGAAATAAAATTAATTGATAAAGCCAAAGAATATATAATTATCGAGTTAACAACATTCGGGACATACCACCATGCACAAAGGGGGATTACTTGCCAAGGAAAATTGAATTTTAGTTATAACCAGGCGGATCAGTTTATGGCTTCAAATACGGCGGTTATTTGCAAGGAAGAGTTTACCACGGAGAGCGGGTTAATTTATGTTGACGGTCATGTCTTTTGTGAAGGCGGTATTAGTCTAGGATGGAATTCCACCGTATTGGGGGATGTCTTCGGTTACGGAAATGTCCACCTGGAAAATGGGACGGTGCAGGGAGATTTGTACGGCACTAAAGATGTATTTTTGGGGTGGAATGCTCATGTGACCGGTGATGTTACCGGACGGGGGATGATTACCGTTGACGGCGGAAATCAAATCGGGGGGACTGTATTCGGCAGTGAAAATATCCTGCTGAAATGGGATGCAGATGTAGCAGGGAACGTTAAATCTTTAAGTACAGTGACGCTGGAAGGGAAAAATCAGATTGGAGGAGATGTGTTTAGTTCACAACATATAGACATTGACGGACAATGTGATATCGTCGGAGACCTGATATCCTTGGGAAGTATCATGATGAATGGAGCAAATACCATCAGGAGAGATTGTTTTGCTTTAGGGGATATGGATTTTGCATGGAACGAGAAAATTGACGGGAGAGTTATTTGTTATGAAACTTTTACCGATGGAGGAGGTTCACAATACAAATCCGGCATTTGGGGACGAAATGTGGTTATGGAAGAATGGGGGACTGTTGTCAGCGGGTCGACAAAACCAATTAAATATGTGGATCAATTTTACACAGATAATGACACATATAGGAATCTGGCAGAAAAAATTGATTTTAGCGACATGCCCGATTTCCCGGATAATTTAGATAATATTGAAATAACGGAACCGGAAATAAAACTATTTCCCGGGATTCCGGATGTAAAGCTTACTGATTACCAGGGACAAATGGTCACAAAATATATCACAACATCGGATTTGATTTCCGGGGGTTTAGATTTATCCCTTTTAACACCAGGGGTTCACTATATAGATGACAATATCAGTAGTGTATCTGTTTATGGAGAGTATTCCGGCATCATTTCCCTGGTATCAAAGGGAAAAATAAAGATTTCTCATCACGTTACTCGTGCCGGCGGGGAAAATGATCATGATGCGTTAATGATTTTATCATTCAATCCTTCAAGTGATGCAATTTCTGTTGACTATAACAAAACTGCAGAGGCCTTCCTTTTTGCTCCGGAAGGAGGAATAACTACTGAGAGCAGTGTTTTATTAAAAGGTGGGGTTATGGGGAAAAGAGTCAGTATTGGATGGCAGGGAGAGATTTATCATATTGAATCAATTTTAAATAAATTCGGTTTAGGAAATACCGCAGTTCAAAGTTTTGAAGTGATTAATTGGCGACAGGTTTCCGGTGTTTTATAAGAGGTAAAAGGAAGAACTTTAAGAAAGGAAGACAACCTTGTTTAATAAGATCAGGGATCAGTTAAAGAGCAGGTTTCAAGGAAATCGAGACAATTTCATCGGGATTGATATCGGGACCCGGGACATAAAAATGGCGGAGATGGCGCCCGGGCCCTTGCCGCAGGTGGCTGCCATCGCCCGGATTGCCACCCCTGCCAATACCATTGATGACGGGGCGATTCTCCAGGTGGATCCCGTGGTTAATGCGCTAAAAGCCATGCTGGAGCAGGCCGGGAGTAAAACCCAGAAAACAGTGACCATGATTTCCGGGAGAAATGTGATCACCCGTTATATTAAATTGCCTAAAATGAGTCCGAAAGAAGTAGCTTCTACATTAAAGTGGGAAGCGGATAAATATATTCCTTTATCTGTCGGAACGGACATGATTGTGGAGCATTTAATTCTGGGCAATGCTGAGGATGAAAATCCTCCTCAAATAAATGTCCTTTTAGTGGGAGTGCCCCGGAAGTTGATCTATCAGATCTATGAAACCTTTTCCCGGGCGGGGCTGGAGCTTTTGGCCGTGGAGATTGAACCTTTGTCTTTGTGGAGAAGCATCGGCAACCAGTCAACGATCAGGCAGGATTTTCCTATTGCCCGGGATGATGCCTTTATCGGGCTGGATATTGGGGCTAAGGCTTCCAATCTGGCCATTTTTCAGGGGGAAGAATTAAATTTCTCCCGCTACATTCCCGTTGCCGGAGATATCATTACCCAAGGACTGGCCCAAGCCACCGGCCTGGACTTTAACGCTGCCCAGGTAATTAAGGAGCGGGACGGGGAAATCCTATTCGGACAGGCTCTGGATGACGCGCCCCAGGACAAGCTTGTTTTGGACCGGACTATCAAAGCAAGTCTTTTGACTCTCATTGAGGAAATCCGCCGTTCTGTAAATTTTTACCGCACTCAATTTAAAAAAGGGGAGCCAAAAGCGCTGATCCTTTCCGGAGGAACGGCCAAACTAAGGGGTTTGCCTTTGTTTTTGCAGCAAGAACTTGGACTGCCTGTGGTTTTAGGTCTACAAAACATCAGTATAAAAGAGCAAGTCACCAATAAAAAACTTAATGAAATAAAAAATCTTGATCCGGCTTTTGCGGTAGCCGTGGGCTTAGCTCTGCGGGAGGTAAAAGAATGAGAAACAATATTAATTTGCTTCCTGTTGAACTAAGAAAACAAGCGGCTGGAAAAAGGCAGAAAAATATCTTGGCGCTCCTGGCCGGACTTATCATAGGTTCAGTGCTTTTAGGGTTTATTTGCTTCTTTGGTCTAATCAAATTTTTTGAATACCAGTATGCCCGGGTGGAAACAGATTATATGAGTTTAATGCCCAAAGACGCCTTGGAAAAGAGATTTCAAGAAGAAAACGCCAAGCTGAAAGAGGAAGTAGCAAAATTAGAAAATCTGCAGCAGCAAAGAATAAATTGGACTATGATTCTCCAGGAAATGAACAGCCGCTTGCCGGATCATATGTGGATTACCGGGTTTACCTATCGAAATGATGAAAATATTGCTATCTCCGGCCTGACTGCTGATGTAGCGGAGGTTGGCGTATTTATATATGAAATGAGCAAATCAACGTATATTAAAGACTTAAAGTTAGTGGGCATTAGTGAAAAGATTATCGGAAGTACAATACTCAATGAATTTGAATTAACCGGTACTTTGCACAAAGGAAGTGAATAACTTGTTGGATAATTTGTCTGCTCGGGAAAGAAGCTTGTTGGTTGTTTTGCTTGGTGTGGTTTTGATCTGCATCGTCTATTTTGGCATTGGAAAATACTTATATCCCCAATTTCGCCAGGTAAAAGAGAATTTAAATTTTAAAAGACAGGAATTGATGGAAGTAAGCAGCCGGATCAGTAATCTGAGTATGCTGGAAAAAGAGAATAATGAGTTAAAAATAAAATTACAGAACCTGACCAATTCTTTTAATAAAGAAGTAAGAAACGGGGTTAATTATTATTACATTGGAAAACATGCCGGAGAAAATGGGGTAACGGTTCGGGAAATGAAACCACTGCCCTACGAAGATAACGAGGAGTTTATAAAGATTCCCCTAGACCTGACGGTGAGGGGAGAATACCGGCAGATTATTAAGTTTATAGAGCTGGTGGAAAAGGATATGCCCAATACCAGTGAAATTACGTCTTTGGAAATCTACCCTGCCGGAATGCCACGACCAGACCTGCCCAAAGTAGAAGAAACAGAAAAAGCCGGTTCTTTAACCGAACCATTGAAAGAAACTAAGGAAAAAGCTGTTACTTCAAGTTTACCGCCGGAAGTACCGGAAGAGGCATCTTATGTATACGGTATGCTTGGGGAAGAAGATACTAATGTGGACGCATATATAACCCTGGTCACCTATGCGGTTAAATCACCGGAAATTATGGAACTGGCCGCAGAGAAACCCCTAGGCCGGCTGGATGCTTTTACACCTGCCGTTGATTTGCCCGCTGCGGACACGGATGTATCCGGGGAAAATTTGGACGATGGCGGTGATTCAGGTGGTTTTAATAATACAGGTGGATCGGGAAAGATGGACGACGTGTTTTTCCCCGAGAAAAGTGGTGTCAGACCTCCCGATGCTGGTGATGGGATTGAATCTCCTGGTTCATCTAAAGCCGGCGCGCCAGAGGTTATTATTAAAGAAACAGGAGATTACAGTTTTCCAGTAAGAGAAACTAACCGGGATAAGGAGGAAACAGGACAATGAAGACAAAAACCGGTTGGATTGTTTGCTGTGTTTTTCTTTTGTTTTTTTCGCTTAAATCTGTTTCTTTGGCAGAAATGACTGCTATAACCAAAAACATTGAGGTTACCTATCGAGGAATTCAAATTTTCGTAGACGGAAAGAAAATTAGCGGAGAAGAACCTGTGGTTTTGAATAAAGGCGTGGTGATGGTACCGGTACGTACAGTGGCTGAGGCCATTGGGAAATCGGTGGAATGGGATGCCAAGAAAAATATGGTTTATATCGGCACAAGCCCTCATATCCAGAAAAATACCGGCACCACCGGGACAATAGCGTCAACACAGACCAAACAGGAGAAAATGCTTACCGTTACTTACCGGGGGATCCAAATCTACGCCGGGGGAAGGGTTATCAGAGGAGAGGAACCTTTCATTATTAATGATAAAGGGATTGTGATGGTGCCCATTCGAGCTGTGGCGGAAGCCACCGGTAAACTGGTCCAATGGGACGGTAAGAAAAATCTGATTGAAATCAGTGCCGGGCCGGCATATGACACTTCGTCTACGGCCAAAGAATTTGTCTGGTTGGAGGATATGATGGTGATCCGGAATGTGGGGCCTTTTTTTCGGCAGGAAGAACCTTTTGTGATTGCAGCGGGTAAACATAAAAAGGGCCTGGGTGTGCGGATTTCCGATCCTCCGGAAAAAAGAACCGGGGAAATAGTGATCCGCACTCATGGAAAATATAAGGCCATGGAGGGCTGGCTGGGCGTTGATGATGAAACAGCTAACAGCAACGGTGCCTTTTTCTTTTCTGTCTTTACCGATACCAATGAGGTACCCAGTAATGTAGAAACAGGAGGTGGGGCGGAAAACATTATTAACAGAATCCCCGATGAGTATAACTTTGATTATCGTGTGGTTGATCCGGTGGGGAAAAGGGATGAGGAAGAGGGCAATGAGGTCGGAAGCATTTATCAAACAAATTATCCGGTTAATTCCAATTTATATGAAAAGAAACCTGTTTTTTTGAGCGGCCCCATTTATCCTGCCTCATATCCAAAATATATCAGTCCGGTGCTGACAGATATTTCCGGTGCCCTAACCGTTACTATCCGAGTTACATGGGTGCCGGGGTCACAGGGGGATTATGCGGATTTAACCGCCGTACTGGCAGACTTTAAGTTTTTGAAATAAATAAATCGCTAATCAGCAGGGACTCTATCAGGTTTAACGTCCCAATAATTGACAAAGAAATATTTTCCCTTCATAATATAAGGAACACGTAAATTTACGTGTTTCTTATATTATGAAGCACATATTTTATAAGCTTAAGTTTTATATCATTTAATAGTTTAGCGATTACTGAAAAGGGTAGGGAATTCATATGCGTTATCTTACAGCAGGTGAATCTCATGGGCAGGTGTTAACGGCAATTATTGAAGGAATACCGGCAAATCTGCCTTTAACTGCGGAGTTTATTAATCATGAACTGGCTCGAAGGCAAATGGGATACGGTCGGGGCGGCCGTATGTCCATTGAAAAGGATCAGGTGGAAATTTTATCAGGAGTTCGTAACGGGTTAACCTTGGGTAGTCCTATTACCTTACAAATAAGAAATCGGGACTGGGTTAATTGGCAAAAAGTTATGGACCCGGCACCGGGAGCGGATATGGCAACAAAAAAAATAACCAGGCCCCGTCCCGGTCATGCCGATCTTCCCGGCAGCATAAAATATCATCAAGGAGATATGAGAAATATCTTAGAAAGGTCCAGTGCCAGGGAAACTGCAGCTAGGGTGGCCGCAGGAGCGGTAGCCAAAGCTTTGCTCCGGGAGGCAGGTATTAAAGTATTCGGACATGTAACGGCTATTGGTAAGATAAAGGTTAAAGAATCTTTCCCGGAAACGGAATATGAGCACTTAATTTCTCAAGTGGAGAAGTCTCCGGTTCGTTGTTGGGACGAAAAGATATCACATCAAATGATGTTGGGGATTGATGAGGCAAAAGCAGCAGGAGATTCTTTGGGGGGGATTTTTGAAATAATTATCACCGGAGTGCCGGTTGGTTTAGGGAGTCATGTACACTGGGACCGAAAACTGGACGGACGTCTGGCATTTGCTTTAATGAGTATACAAGGGATTAAGGGGGTGGAAATTGGTATAGGTTTTCTGGCTTCCTCCTTACCCGGATCAAAAGTCCATGATGAAATTACATATGTGGCAGGAGAAGGGTTAAAGCATCTTTCCAACAGGGGAGGAGGAATTGAGGGCGGAATGTCCAATGGTGAACCAATAGTTTTAAGAGCAGCGATGAAACCGATACCAACCCTGATGAAGCCTTTAAGTACAGTAGATATAATTGATAAAAAACCGGTATTGGCCCAGGTGGAACGCTCCGATGTTTGTGCCGTTCCTGCTGCATGTATTGTGGGTGAAGCCGTGGTTGCATGGGAAACAGCCCTGGCTCTTTTGGAGAAGTTTGGCGGGGATACTTTAGAGGAACTGGTTGAAAGGGTGGAAGTATACAGAGAAAAAGTAAAGCGGGTGTAAATATGTCAAATGTGGTTTTAATTGGTTTTATGGGTACCGGAAAGAGCGCCATCGGTCGGGTGGTTGCCAAAATATTAGGTTATCAATTTGTTGATACGGATCAAATGGTAGAGGAAATTACCGGATTAACAATTAACCAAATTTTTCGTAAATACGGGGAAATACGTTTCCGATCCGAGGAGTCTCTGGTAATTAACAAATTAATCGGGAAAGATAATTTGGTGGTTGCTACCGGAGGGGGTATGACCCTTAATGAAGCCAATGCAGAGAAGCTGAAAAAGCTGGGAAAAATAGTTCTTTTAACGGCGAGACCGGAGATTATTCTGGAAAGAGTCTCCCGAAAAAATACTCGTCCCTTGCTGGCAAAAGGCAAAAATTTGGATAATATCAATAAATTGATAGCAGAAAGAAAGGAATCTTATATTCGGTGTGCGGATATTATCTTTGATACTTCAGGGAGAAATATTGAAGAATCGGCGGAAGAAATAGTGAAAATACTAAAGGAAGAATGGATTGATGAAAAAAGTTGAACTTGCTTTAGGAACCAGAAGCTACCAAATCCATATTGGTATTAACAATTTATCCCGATTAGGCCCGGAAATGAGAAAATTAGGTTTAAGAGGCAAGGTGCTGATTGTCACCAATACAAAGGTAGAACCATTATACGCCGAATCTCTTATCGATACGTTAAAAGAAACAGGATTTTCCGTACATAAGGCTGTCTTGCCTGACGGTGAAAATTATAAGAATTTAGATAATGTCGCTTTCATTTATGATTGTGCCTTTAATGCCGGATTAGACCGTCAGAGCAGTATCATTGCCTTAGGCGGAGGGGTCGTGGGAGATATGGCCGGTTTTGCTGCCGCAACCTATATGCGGGGAATAAATTTTATTCAGGTCCCTACCACTTTATTAGCCCAAGTGGATGCCAGCATCGGGGGAAAAGTGGCAGTAAATCACCCTCAGGGGAAAAATATGATCGGTGCATTTTACCAACCCCGGATGGTTTTCATGGATATAGCGACTCTTCTTACACTATCTTCCGGAGAAATTAGATCAGGTTTTGCGGAAATAATAAAATACGGAGTAATTTCTAACCATAGTCTATATTCTTACTTGGAAGAACACCCTTTTCTTGAAAACATTGATAATTTAGAATACTGGATGGATGTGGTAGAGAAGTCTTGCCTGATAAAGGCGCAGGTAGTCAGTAAAGACGAGCGAGAACAGGGACTAAGAGCGATTTTGAATTTCGGGCATACTATCGGTCATGGGTTAGAGGCCGCCACTTCTTATCAAAAATACAGCCATGGGGAGGCGGTAGCCATTGGTATGGTAGGAGCTGCATGTATTGCCCGGGAAATGGGATTGATTTCCTCAGGCGAAGAGGAGCGGATCAAGAATCTCATTGGAAAGACGGGGCTTCCTGTTTCTTATTCCGATATTTCATGGGACGATTTATGGTTTTATATCCAAAGGGATAAAAAGGCGCAGGATGGTAATATTAATTTTATCCTCCCTACGTCAATCGGGTCGGTAATCTTGTCTCCTGTTGACTCAGAATTGATGAGAAAAGTGTTGGAGCAGGAACTGGTAAAATAAAAACTTTTTTATTTTGAAAGGATTGTTTGCTAATGCTCTCAAAAAATGAGTTGGAAAAAATATTAGAAGCAGCTTTGGCAGAGGGGGGCGACTTTGCTGATATTTTTTTAGAAAAGAAAATTACTACCGCAATCGGATGTGAAGATAATAAAATTGAGCGGGTAAATACGGGAATAGATATCGGGGCCGGAGTTAGAGTAATAAACGGTTCCGCTACTTCTTATGCCTATACTAACGATTTGTCACTCCACAGTCTGTTACAAATTGCAAATGTTGCTTCCAGAGCTGCAAAGAGCGGACTCCGGACTAGACCTATAAAAGTTCATAAAAAACTGCCTCACTTTGATTTTGATGTGGAACTGCCACCGGATAAAGTGCCTGTTTCCGATAAAGTAGGCCAGGTGGAACAGGCTAATAAGGCAGCCCGGGGAGTAGATGAAAAAATTAAACAGGTGACTGTGGGTTACGGTGACACTATTCAAGATGTGGTTATCGCCAATTCTCTTGGTGTTTTTGTGGAGGACAGGAGAATCCGTACTCGTTTTGTCGTTAATTCAGTTGCCTCTGATGCCGGCCAGGTGCAAACAGGTTATGAGGCTTTTGGCGGGACAGAAGGTTATGAAATTTTTAAAACCCATTCCTCCGAAGAAATAGGAGAGACAGCCAGCCGCCGGGCTATTTCCCTTCTTCAAGCAGATCCGGCTCCTGCTGGAAAAATGCCGGTGGTGATGGCAGCGGAAGCAGGGGGGACAATGGTGCATGAGGCCTGCGGTCATGGTTTGGAAGCCGACCTGGTGCAGAAAAAGCTGTCCGTATATAGCGGCAAATTAGAACAAAATGTTGCCTCCCCTTTGGTTACCGTTGTGGATGATGCAACGATAAAGGGAAAATACGGCACCATGCGCTTTGACGATGAAGGAAACCACGGCCGGAAAAAAGTTTTAATAGACGGCGGGGTCCTGAAAGACTATATGTACGATTATCTGACGAGTGAAAAAGACCACCGGGAATCAACGGGAAACGGGAGACGTGAGTCTTTTCGGGAAAAGCCAATTCCCAGAATGACAAATACTTATATCGCGCCGGGAAAAGAAGATCCGGAAAAAATCATTAAAGAAACCAAAAAAGGTCTTTTGGTACGAAAAATGGGCGGGGGTCAAGTAAATACAACTAACGGTGATTTTGTTTTTGATGTGGCGGAGGGTTATTTGATTGAAGAAGGCGAAATAAAAAAAATGGTGCGGGGAGCTACCTTGACCGGGAACGGTCCGGAAGCCTTGGTTCAAGTTGATCGGGTTGGTCGTGATCTGGGATTTGCCATTGGTACTTGCGGAAAAGACGGCCAAGGCGCCCCGGTTTCCGATGCTCAGCCTACCATTCGGATAAAAGAACTAATTGTTGGCGGAACGGCCCATGAAAAATCAGCGGAGAAGAAAGGGATAAAAAGACTTTAATCTTGTTAATCAGAATATATTCAATGTTTTATTACACAAAAAATGCGGTATTTACCGTATTTTTTAATTTTACCTTAATATCTGCTGTAATTAGTCGAAAATTCAGAGAAACAATCGTAAAAAACTTTGATTCTCATGATAGGAAAATAGAAAAAGATGTTGTAATATACAATATAAGGCAAAATAAACAATAATACGGCAAAAATAAGGTGGGTCCATGTCCGGCACAGAATTAACACAAGGGTTGGTATTAACTACCGATAATACCTTTTCCAGCAAAATAAAAAAATTATTTAATTTTAATCCTTTATCATTGGAAAAGTTTTATAATGATTTTCTTCAAGACTTTCCTGACGGGATTTTTTTAGTGGATAAAAATGGAGAAATTCTTTGGGTTAATACTGTCGCTAAACGATTTATGGAAATGACGAAAGCTTTTTCATCCTTTGGTAATTTTGAGAACAGCTTATTATCAATAATTATAAATTTGGCTCAAAGTTCTCTGCAAAACAAAAGGGAATTATTTAATCGAGAAGTAAGCTGTATTATAAACGGTCAAAGCATTACATTTTTATTGGATATCTTTTTAATAAGGGAAAACCACCGGATAGTTGGTACTATACTTATTGCCAAAGATATTACCAGGCTTAAATCAATTAATGAAGCATCAACTTATTGTAATATGCGCGGTTTTATTCATCAGGTAGCCTCCGGATTAGCCCATGAAATACGCAATCCCTTAACCACTGTGCGGGGATTTATTCAATTGACTCAAAATAGTCTTAAAGTGTCGCCTAAAAAGGAATATCTTCAGGTGGCTTTGGATGAATTGGACCGAGCCAATAATTTTATTAAAGATTTTTTGCTTTATGTTCGGCCGGCGGCGCCTAATTTTATTTTGGTATCATTGGAACAAGTGATAGAGGAGGCGATCAAGCGGGTCAAACAAAAAGCCTTATTAAAAGACATCATTTTTGAGTATACATCATTTGGGGATTCTCCATTAATGTACTTGGACGTGGAACAAATCAGTCAGGCCTTTGGAAATATCCTGGAAAACGCAGTGGATTTTTCCGAGCAAGGGATAATTGAAATCTCTGCCCTTAATGTTGAAAAATCTGACAAGACAATTATTACCTTTAAAGACTCAGGATGCGGTATTCCAGATAAAAACATGTCTCGCCTCTTTGAACCTTTCTTTACCACCAAAGAAGAGGCGCCGGGCTTAGGGTTAACTCTGGCCCAAAGTATCATTAAGAATCATGGTGGAGAAATTTGCATTGCTAATAATCCGGATAAGGGAGTGTCTGTTACAGTTCACTTATATCATGTTTCCAAATATCCTGACCAGAATCAAAATCCATAATTTTTTCTAAAAAGCTACGGACTTTTTTACTATCTTAAAAATTATTTAAGTTTATGGGACCAGGTTGGTTCCTTTTTTTATCTTTAAAGTTAAACTATCTAATATTAAATGAAGTTCTTTCTAATGTAAACCTGATTAATCTTCATATTTTAGAAGGAATACTTTTACTTTAGTTGAATAATACTATCCAATAAATATAGTGGAAATTTTGAGGAGGAAAAATAGTTGTCAGAAATAAATCTGCAAAAAATTGGGGAAAAGGTACTGCAAAAAGCTTCTTCCTTGGGGGTATCGTCGGCGGAAGTCTTTATAAGCAGGTCCAGGGATTTATTTGTTGAAGTCAGCAACCAACAGGTGGAAACTATGAAACTAGCCGAGGAACAAGGATTAAGTATTAGAATATTTCATAATAGCCAAATTGGTTTTGTCTATTCTTCCGATTTTTCGGACTCTGCCTTAGATCAAATGGTTTCCCAGGCCATTGCCAATGCACGAAGCACCGCCCGGGACGAATATTATCTATTACCGCCCAAACCCGCGGAGAAATATCCTGAACTGGACTTATTTGACGGAGATATCCCCCGGGTACCTGTGGAAGAAAAAATTGCTTTGGCGAAAGATATAGAACATCGTGCCCGAAAATTTGACTCTCGGGTTAAAATTACGGAAAGATGTGCTTATTCCGACTCCAGCTATGAAGTAGCTGTTTTTAATTCATTAGGTGTTTCCGGGATGTATCAGGGAGCATATTGCGGCGCTTCTGCCTTTTTGGTGGCAGAAGAAGACGGGGATTCTCAAACAGGTTTTGGATTTCAATACAAACTAAAATACCGGGAACTGGATCCGGAGTTTATTGCTGTTGAGGCTGCCCAAAAGGCTGTGCGCATGTTGGGTGCAAAAAGCATTAATACCAAGAATATGGTTGCCGTGATTGATCCTTATGTGGCCACTAATTTTCTGGGTTTATTGGCCCATTCCCTGTCTGCGGAATCAGTACAGAAAGGAAAATCAAGATTGGCAGGCAGACTGAAAGAAGAGATTATATCCCCCTTAATTTCAATAATAGATGATGGGTCAAAGCCGGGAGGTATCATGTCCGCGCCTTTTGACGGAGAAGGTGTTCCTTGCCGGAAAAATGTTTTAATTAACAAGGGGGTATTAACGGGTTTTTTATATAATACCTACACAGCGGCAAAAGAGGGAAAAGATTCCACAGGAAACGGTGTGAGAGGATCTTATAAAAGTACTCCTGAGGTTGGTACCACTAATTTTTATATTGAAAACGGGACCTTTCCCAAAGACCGATTATTAAACCAAATAAGGGAAGGAATTTACATTACAGATGTATTAGGCATGCATACAGCTAATCCCATTTCAGGGGACTTTTCCTTAGGAGCGGCAGGAATATTGATTGAAAAGGGAGAATTAACTAAACCGGTACGAGGCATTGCCATTGCAGGGAATATTTTTGACTTATTTAACAACGTTGATGCTGTGGGTTCGGATCTGACTTTTTTTGTCGGTAAAGGAAGCCCAACTCTTAGAATCAGTGAAATGACCGTTAGCGGCAATTAATCAGGTGTTGGCTTGAAATCTTATCTCAAGTTAAATCTGGTCAAAGGAAAAAATCTATGATAAAATGCTAACGAAAGGGCGGTGGTAAGGTATGGCAAAGATTCTCGTACTTCATGGCCCAAATCTTAATTTGTTAGGCCAACGGGAACCGGAGATTTATGGGAATGTTTCCCTGGACGATGTAAATCAAAACCTTACCCGGTTAGCAAAAGAACATAACATAGAGATTGTTTGTTTCCAGTCTAATTCAGAAGGAGAAATAATTGATTTCTTACATAAAGAAGGCATAGAGGCAGATTGTGTGATTTTAAACCCGGCTGCCTATACCCATTATAGTATAGCCATTCGTGATGCGGTAAAAGGGATAAAAACCCCTGTTATAGAAGTGCATTTATCGAATATCTATGCCAGGGAAGAATTCAGACGGCATTCTGTAATTGCTCCTGTGGTTTGGGGTCAAATCAGCGGTTTTGGGCACTATGGATATGAAATGGCATTTTGGGCAGCCTTGCAACTGATCAAGAATATTAATAGATAATTGGGTTTCGGTTACCTTATCGGTGCCGGGGTCTTAAAAAACATAAATTTTTTCAACTAGGGGGTATTTTGATGATTTCTACCAATGATTTCCGCA
This sequence comes from Clostridia bacterium, assembly GCA_012838175.1. Classification (GTDB taxonomy): domain Bacteria; phylum Bacillota; class Dehalobacteriia; order Dehalobacteriales; family Dehalobacteriaceae; genus DUPU01. The sequence goes on along the minus strand of DUPU01000223.1, from coordinate 31,262 downwards.
CAGGGGTAACCATTGAAATAGATGGTGATGCCTATCAAGTAGTGGATTTTCAGCATGTTAAACCCGGCAAAGGTTCCGCTTTTGTGCGGTCCAAGCTAAAGAATGTACGCACCGGAGCAGTAGTGGAAAAAACTTTTGCAGCAGGGGAAAAGCTACCCAAAGCTCATTTGGAACGAAAAGAAATGCAGTATTTATATCATGACGGTGAATCATTTATTTTAATGGATGTAAATAATTTTGAACAAATGCCCTTAAGTGATGAGCAGGTAGGCGAGGGTAAAAAGTTTCTCAAAGAGAATATGAATCTGTTCCTCCTTCTCTTCCAAGGAAATGTAATAGGTGTGGACTTACCTAGCCAGGTTGAACTGGAGGTTACTGATACTGAGCCGGGCATCAAAGGGGATACTGCTTCCGGGGGATCAAAACCCGCTACCTTGGAAACCGGTGCAGTGGTTAGGGTGCCCTTTTTTATCAATGTTGGAGATGTAATAGTGGTTAATACCAAGACCGGAGAATATATCGGACGAGCATAAGGAGTAAAATTCCCTAAAATGTGGAATAATAGATAAGGCTGGTTTAGGCATCATTATAGAAAGGAGGTTAAAAATGAAAGATTTGAAAGAACAAGTAGCATATTTGAAAGGTTTAGCGGAAGGTATGGATATTTCCAGCGAGAGTAAAGAAGGCAAGCTTATTAAGCAAATAATCAATGTCTTGGAAGAAATTGCCTCATCCATTGAAGATCTTAGAATACAGCAGGAGGATATGGAAGAATATTTAGAGAGTATCGATGATGACCTTAGTGATTTAGAAGAAGATTTTTATGAAGACGAAGAGGACGACACAGACTATGTAGAAGTTAAATGTCCCCGTTGTCACGATATAGTTTGTTTCGATGCTGACATCTTAGAGGATGATGATTTAGTAGAGGTTACCTGTCCCCGTTGTAATGAAGTAGTCTTTATTAATGACGGGAGTTATGATGAGCCGTACTCATGCGACGAAGAGAAGCATGATGATATCCCAGAGGAAGAAGAAATTAAAGAGACGGAAGATATCTAAGAAGGCGCAAGCCTTCTTTTTTTTGTTCTAATTTGCTTGTCCCATTAATATGAATAGGGTATAAGGAGGGACAAAGGTGACAAATACTTTTGAGATATCAAGGAGTGGCGGCTCTTTTCCCATTGCACAAAATATCAGACAGGAAGTACTCCCTTTTTTATCCCCTGATTTGCGGATGCTGGTTTCTCAGATTCCTGACTATGAGCTGGAGGTTTTGGAAGAAATTCGCCTGAGAATTAATGCTCCTGTTTTGCTGAAGCAGAGGACGGAAGACAAGTATTTAAGAAAAGACGGGGGATTAAGCACAAGATGGGAACACAGTGTTTATTGCAATGAAGAGAATATGCAAAAAACTGTTGCCCTTTTATGTAATTCTTCACTCTATGCTTTGGAAGAAGAATTAAGAAAGGGGTTTCTTACTCTTCCCGGGGGCCATAGGACAGGTTTTGTAGGACGGGCTGTTTTAGACAGGGGGAGGGTGAGAACTTTAAAACAGATATCCGGGGTGAATATCCGGGTTGCACGCTGTGTATCCGGTGCGGCTTTACAAATTATCCGGCATTTAGTTAAGGGAGGGGTTTTTTTAAATACCTTAATAATTTCTCCGCCTCGCGCCGGAAAAACTACTTTACTAAGGGACATTATATGTATGCTGTCCAATGGATTTTCCGGGTTTTCCCCTGTCGATGTGGGTTTGGTGGATGAACGTTCGGAGATTGCCGGGTGTAGGGAAGGTATCCCACAGCTGCCTATTGGACGACGCACTGATGTTTTAGACGGTTGTCCTAAAGGGGAAGGAATGATGATGTTGGTCCGTTCCATGTCACCTCAGGTTATTGCCACTGATGAAATAGGCCGGAAAGAGGATGCCGATGCTATCGAAGAAGTAATAAATGCCGGAATAAAGCTGTTAACTACAGTTCATGGTTATAACAAGGAAGATATTTTGCGACGGCCGGTAATCAAAGAAATCTTAGCCCAAAAAGTTTTTGAGCGTTATGTGGTTTTGAGTCGCAGACGCGGACCTGGAACCATCGAAAATATTTTCAATGAGGAATGGTTACCCATACGGGAAAGGAGGTTAAAGGAATGTTAAAACTTATAGGCGCTTTACTGGTTATTATTTCTTTTGGTGTTATCGGTATGGTTTTAGGAAGAAATCTGACTAAACATACCGAGGAGCTAAGACAACTCCAGTTTGGCTTGGCAGCATTGGAAACAGAAATCATCTATGCTCTTACTCCTTTACCTCAGGCCTTAAAGACCGTGGCAAGACAAACAAAGGGACCAATATCCAAATTTTTCGCCGAAGTCAGTCAGGAGTTAAACGAAGGACAAGGCCAAACTGGGGGAGAAGCATGGTCGAAGGCATTGGAAAGAGTTGCACCCTATCTTTTGCTTACGGAAGGGGAAATGAGCTGCTTGGAACAATTCGGCCAGGGTTTAGGTTCTTCAGACCGGGAGGATCAATTAAAGCGCCTGACCAGTATTAAGATGCAATTGGCAACCAGGGAAAAAGAGGCCGAAACAACAAAAAACCAGTTTCAAAAAATATGGCAAACTTTGGGCTGGGCTTGCGGTCTGGTATTAACCCTGATGTTCATATAATTTTATCTAAATTAGAGAAGAAAGGACGATTAGTATGATTGGAGGAACGGGAGAAATTTTATTTCTCACATGTTTAGCAATAGTTGTCACAATAATTCATACGTTTTTAAAGCAAGCAGGACGGGACGAATTTGCCTATTTAACGCTGGTTTTGGGATTGGCGGTGGGATTAATTGAAGTTATCCCGGTCATTCTAGACCTTTTTCACCAAGTAAAAACGGTTTTTAATCTCTATTAGTAAATCAGGAGGAGATTTTGTGGAAGTTTTATTTGTCATTATCGGTTTGGCATTGGTAACCACCGTCCTTGTCTTATTTGTTAATGAAAGCAAGGTTCCCGGGCTGGGTGTGGTCATCAGTGTCTTTGTCGGGGCATTGATATTCATCCAAATACTTCCAAAAATTTCTTATGTAATTTCTATATTTGAAGAATTGGCTTCCCGGGCCAGTTTGAATACCTTTTATTTAGCCACCATATTTAAAATTATCGGCATTTCCTATATTGCGGAATTTGGCGCTCAGGTTTGCCGGGATGCCGGGCAGGGGGCCATAGCCACAAAAGTTGAATTTGCCGCAAAAGTCTTAGTAATGGTCTTAGCTGTTCCGATTATTGCGGCAATTTTGGAATCGGTGGTGCGACTTTTACCCTAGTCTATTTATCCCGAGATGGGATATTCTTCAAGGGGTGGAAAAAATGTTAAGGAAATTTATTTTCAGCTTAATATTACTGATAACCGTGTTTGGCGTGAGCGGTAATACTTGGGCATATGAGGAGGATACCGGTACTTTAGTGGAAGACCAACTTGATTTTTACGAAATTGATGAATATGTAAATCAGATAGACAAAGAGGTTCAGGAACATTTGCCGGAGTTAAGTATCAGAAATTTCTATGAGGAAATAAAATCCGGTAATTTCAAATGGAATATGAAAGACATCTTGAAAGGCTTACTAAGTTATTTTTTTAGGGAGGTAGTGGCTAACAGCGGCTTATTAACAAAACTATTGATTCTGGCTGTGGCCAGTGCAGTATTGTCCAACCTGCAAAGTGCTTTTGACAATGGTAATATTGCCATATTAGGTCATGGTGTGATTTATTTAGTTCTTATTTCCATCGCTTTAAACTCTTTTACCATTTCCATTAATACCGCAAAAGAAGCGATTGATACTATGACCGGTTTTTTATATGCCCTGATGCCCCTTTTATTATCCTTGTTGGCAGCGATGGGAGGGGTTACCTCAGCCGCACTAATCCATCCGGCCATGATTATCATGCTGGGCTTTGTCACAATGATGATAAAAACAATTATCTTCCCTTTTATTTATTTTATGGCTGTGTTAAATATAGTCGGTCATATTGCCCCTAGTTTTAAAGTCAGCCGACTGGCAGGGCTTTTTAAAGACCTTTCCGTTGGTTTTTTAGGAATAGTTATGACTGTCTTTGTTGGATTTTTAGGAATGCAGGGTTTAGCCGGATCCGTGGCAGACGGTTTGACGGTAAAAGCGGCTAAATTTGCCACGGGAGCCTTTATTCCGGTAGTAGGAAAATCTTTGGCTGATGCCTTGGATACGGTAATTGGTACATCATTAATTTTGAAAAACGGCATTGGTATTTTGGGAGTTATAGTGGTTTTTCTTCTTTGTGCTATTCCTGCCGTCAAAATCATTGCCATTAGCTTGATTTACCGTATTGTAGCAGCTTTAGTCCAGCCCTTTGGGGATTATCAATTGTCTGAGGCTTTACATTCTTTGGCAAACACTTTTCTACTGGTATTTGCCGCCGTAGCTGCCGTAGGCTTAATGTTTTTCTTCATTATTACTGTAACTATCGGTACCGGAAACATTAGCATGATGTTCAGGTAGGTGAAAATATGGTTAATGCCATTACTGATTTGGTACGGAATGTTACCATCATTATCCTAATTGCTTGTTTTTTAGAAATGCTTTTGCCCCAAGGGGAAATAAAAAAATTTGTCAAAGCTGTATTAGGGCTATTTATCCTAATATCCATGTTAAATCCGATCTTAAGCTTATTTGATAAAAAAGCAGTCAATGAAGTTCTGGCCTGGCAAGATCCAATTCAAGAAAAAGCGGAATTAGACACTATCTTGAAAAAAGGGGAAGAAATTTCGGAAGATTTGAACGAAAAGGCAATAGAGATGTACAAAAGAAATTTGGCAAAACAAATTGAAACAATGGTTAACTTGGTGAAGGGGGTGGTTTGGGCAGAAGTTGAGGTCTTCATGAAAATTAATAATGAAAATTTTAGTTATGATGGGGTAGAAAAAATAATTATTCACGCAGGTATGGCCAGAGACGGGGAAGAGGGGGGAATAAAGAAGATTGAACCCATAGAAATTAAAGTTACCGGTAAGGAATCTAATTTAAAGGAGCAGCGACACAGACCGGATCAAGAAGAAGTTAAAAAAGAAATTAGGGAAACCTTAAAGAGTTTTTATAATTTTCGAGAGGAACAAATCCAGATAGTCATTATATCCCAAGACGAGGAGGGAAAAGGAGTTGAATAACAAAGAGAAAAGTCCCCGGACCAATATTTTTAAAATTACCAAGGATCAATGGCCGTTTATTTTTAAACTTTTGGTAATTGCTTTTGTGGGTATTATCATCTTAAATTTCGCCAGCCTTTTTAACGGTCCGCAAACCGGAAATATTCAGGAAAAAAACATCGTGGATACCGGAACAGAAACTGCTCATCTTTCTGATGAAATCACATTGGAAAAGAAGTTGGAAAAAATTTTATCTGAAATGGAAGGAGTGGGAAACACATCTGTATCAATCGTATATGAGGAAGGCCCAACCAAGGAGTATGCTGTAAATGTGAGTACAACGGCAAAAGAAATTGAGGAAAAAGATCAGTCCGGGGGAGTGCGCACAACCAACGAGAAAACAGAAACAGGCCAAATGGTAATGGTTAACGGAAACTCAGAACCGGTACTGATTAAAGAAAGTATGCCGAAAATTCAAGGTGTTTTAATAGTTGCTGAGGGTGTAAATAACCCGGTGGTTAAGGAAAGGGTTTTTAAAGCGGCACAAACTTTACTGCAAGTCCCGGCACATCGTATCACCATATGTACAAAAAATGGAGGATGATGAAATGAAAATGATTACCTTAAATAAAAAGAAAATACTGGTTAGTATTTTGTTTATTTGCTTTGTATGGTTTGGTTATATAGCCTTGGGGCTAGGGACTCTACTGCCTTTTGATGATGAGATTCCGGATAAAACCAATCCCGATACTGATATATTGGATCAAGATGAGATTTGTTCGGAAAATGAAATAAGTGAAACCGGCGCTTTGCCGGAAATAATATTAGAAAATGAAGAAAGTATAACTTTTAGTGGTCTGGATGACTATTTTGTTAATTACCGAATTGAGCGGGAAAAGATGCGCAGTCAGCAGGTGGAAATTTTAAGAGAGATTGTAGAAAATCCAAATTCTGCCGTTGATGTGAGAAAGGACGCCCAGAAAAAAATGCTGAATCTGACTGAAAAAATGGAAAATGAATTGAAACTGGAAAATCTTATTAAAGCCAAGAATTACAAGGATGCAGTGGTATTAATTCAACCGGAATCGGTTATGGTAGTAGTTAAGGCTAGTTCATTAACAGATGGGGATGGAATCACAATTGCAGATTTGGTGGCCAATACTACCGGACATAATTATGAAGATATAATTATCACTACCAAAGAGTGAGGAGGAAAGAGTAAAGAGGAATTGTTTGTTATTTTTGGCCCGCTTTGGTATAATTATAATATTAATTAAGGCAGTGAACGAACTCAATGGGGGGATAAAATTGGATAAAATGAATAAAGGGATTATGGATAAACAATTGGAACGGGAAGGCGGTTCGGTACGTATTGCCGATGATGTAGTGGCAATTATAGCCGGACTTGCTGCAACGGAGGTTCCGGGCGTGGCCGGGATGAGCGGGGGAATTGCCGGCGGTATTGCAGAGATGTTAGGCCGGAAAAATCTCTCAAAAGGAGTAAAAGTTGAGGTGGGTGAAACGGAAGCGGCCATAGACATTCATGTCATTGTTACATATAACGTAAGGATTCCGGATGTAGCCGTCAGAATTCAGGAGAATGTGAAAAAGGCTATAGAAACTATGACCGGATTAAAGGTTGTGGAAGTAAATGTTCATGTGCAAGGAGTGGCTTTCCCCAATATGGAGACAAAAGAAGATGATACCAGGGTAAAATAGTTATTTATCCGGGGATTTTGAGGTGATATTAATGAAAATATTTAACCGGTTGTTGGTCATCATTTTTTCATTATTAATAGGGACCATAAGTTTGGTTACCCTTTTTATGGCTTTAGGTTGGACAACCCCTTTGGATTATTTAAATAATGTATTTTATTCCATTAATAATCGGTGGATCATCGGCATTACATCAGGCCTGGTTTTACTGGCAGCACTTAATTTGATTTTTTCCAGTTTATTAAAAAATCCGGTTAATGATACCAAAATCGCCGAAAATGATCACGGGGAAGTCAGTATCACCATTCCTGCGGTGGAGGCCCTGGTAAAAAAAGCTGCTTTTCAAATTAAAGGGGTAAAAGAAGTAAAACCTGTTATTAAATGTACCCCCCAAGGTATTGCCGTGTTTGTTAAAACAAGCATGCATCCGGGAACGGTAATACCTTCGTCTGCTCAGGAACTACAGGCAGCAGTTAAGGAATTTTTGGAACAAACCGCGGGGATACAGGTGCTGGAGGTTAAAGTTTTAATTACTCATGTATTTCAAGAGGCCAAAAGCAGAGTGAATTAAGGGGGTAGCTTAGTGGATTGGGGAAAGTTTTTTTGGGAGTTATGGAATTATCATCGCGGGAAAACTATCGGTATCATCATAGGTTTTCTTTTTGGCATAATGGTTGCTGTATTAGGTTTTTTTGAGGCTGTTTTTATTTCTCTCTGCATGGTAATTGGTTTTTTTATCGGAAAGAGAATTGATGAAAATATTGATTTTCGGGATTTTATGGACAGAATATTTAAGGATCATTAAACTAAAAGGCAATGCTTTAAGGAGGCACTTTTGTGAGCAGGCGGTTGGCTAGAGAAAAGGCTTTGCAAATGCTTTTCCAGATAGATGTGGGACGAAATTCATGGGAAATAGCAAAAATGACTGTAGAGGATACGAATATGTCCTCTCAAGATAAAGAATTTTCATTAAAATTAGCTGAAGGAACGCGGAATTGCTTAAAAGAATTGGATGCTTATATAAAAAAATATGCATCTGAATGGGATCTTGACCGTTTAGCAAACGTGGATAAAAATATCCTGCGCATGGCTATATATGAAATGAAATATCTGGAGGATATTCCTACCAGCGTATCCATTAATGAAGCGATTGAACTGGCAAAAACTTTTGGCAGTGAAGAATCGGGCAAGTTTATCAACGGTATTTTGGACAGCATCAAAAATGACTCTATGTTTGTTTTAGGTACCTGATAATGATTATAGGAATTGATACCAGTTGTTACACCACCTCCCTGGCTATAATTGATAGGGGAGGTAATTTAATTGAAGATGCCCGAAAAGTTTTGTCAGTAAAACCAGGAAGAAGAGGATTACAACAATCTGAAGCTGTTTTTCAGCATGTGCAGAATTTGCCTTTTTTATTGGAAAAAGTAAGTCAAAAGATAGACTTTACCGAAATTAAAGCGGTCTGTGTCAGTACAAAGCCTCGCCCGGTAGAGAAATCATATATGCCGGTTTTTACTGTTTCCCATGGATTCGGAAAAGTTTTGGCTTTAGGAAAACAGATTTCTCTCTTTTTAACTACCCATCAGGAAGGACATCTTATGGCCGGTATTTGGTCAGCAAAAGGACCGGAAGGGAAGGAGTTTTTAGCAGTTCATCTGTCCGGAGGCACATCCGAGGTCTTAAGAGTAAAAAAACATAAAACAGGCTTTTTCATCGAAATTTTAGGTGCGACCGGGGATTTGCACGCCGGCCAGTTTGTGGATCGTATCGGGGTGGCATTAGGCATGCCATTTCCCGCCGGCTCTCATTTAGAGAAGTTGGCTGCCACTTATTCCGGGGAAATCCCCTATTTAAAAACCGGGGTAAAGGGGTATGATTTTTCTTTCTCCGGTCCGGAAACAGCGGCAAGAAAACTGTTGGCTGAAGGCAATCCTCCGGAGGCGGTGGCCAGGGCGGTGGAACAATGTGTGGCCACTACTTTGGAGAAGGTTTTAAGACGTGCCGTATCCGATACCGGCTTAAAGGAAATATTGATTGTCGGCGGAGTGGCGGCAAATTCATATATCCGGCAAAGATTGGTTTACCGTTTAGAGCACCGGGCTGTAGGAGCTAAATTATTTTTTGCCGAGCCGGTTTATTCCACCGATAATGCCGTAGGAATTGCTCAAATTGGCTTGTTAATTTACAACAACAATGAAAAAAATAAATAATAGAAATAAATCATATTATTATAAATAAACCCAATACCGGAACAACCGGTATTTTTTGCTTAAAAATAAGTAAGTTATGGATAAAAAAGAAATAACAAAAACAGGTAACTCCTGAAAATAATCTCAAAGACAAAAAGTGTTGTGTCAAAGGTTGATTTCATATAGTATAATTAGTAATATGAATCTGTCTTGGTAGTGAAAGACAAGGAAAAGAAGGGGAGTGAAATTTGATGCAGTGTTGCTGTGGGGAGGAGAAAAAGCTGGAGGATAGGTTTTCCGATAACGATGTAGACCTAAAACCGTTACAGACAGTATTGGATAAATACAAAAACGAATCGGGAAGCATGATTACTATTCTTCAACAAACTCAAGAAATCTATGGCTATTTGCCTAAGAAAGCATTGTTGCACATTGCCGAAGAAACAGGAGTTAAACCGGCTAAAGTATTGGGAGCAGCCACCTTTTATACCCAATTCAGGTTTAAACCGATCGGAAAGTATTTGGTAATGTTATGCCAGGGTACAGCTTGCCATGTAAATGGTTCAGAAAAGATTGAAGAGGCCATTTGCGATGAGTTGAAGATCAAAGATGGTGAAACTACTCCGGATAATTTGTTTACTCTCGAGAATGTAGCCTGCCTGGGTTGCTGCAGTTTGGCCCCGGTGATGATGATTAACGGCGAAGCATACGGAAAATTAACGCCTCAGTCCGCGCGAAAAGTGCTTCGGGAAATATATAAAAAGGAAACTAACAGTTAGGAGGTGTGGCAGGTGAAAATAAGAATTGGTTTTGGCAGTTGTGGTATTGCCGCCGGTGCCAGAAAAGTGTTGGCGGAATTTGAGAAAGAGTTTTCCCAGCGAGGTTTAGACATTCCTATTACAAAAACAGGTTGTAATGGGATGTGCTTTAATGAGCCGCTGATCGAAGTCTTTGATCAGGACGGGCAGGTGTTTATGTATGGAAAAGTTATGCCGGAAATGGTTAAAGAAATCATAGAACAGCATGTGATTGGAGGACAACCTGTCACAGAATATTTAGTATCTGATGATGATTTGGGCTTTATTAATAAGCAAAAAAGAGTAGCTCTAAGAAATTGCGGAAATATTGATCCGGAATCTATCGATGATTATATGGCATCCGGAGGTTATCAAGCCTTTGAAAAATGTCTGACCCAAATGACTCCGGAGCAAGTAATTGAAGAAATTAAAATTTCGGGACTTCGTGGCCGGGGAGGAGCCGGATTTCCTACCTGGTTTAAATGGAATGCCACACGTCAGGCCAAAGGGGCTCCTAAATATGTAATTTGTAATGCGGATGAAGGAGATCCGGGGGCTTTTATGGACAGAAGCCTTTTGGAAAGCGATCCTAACAGTGTTATGGAAGGAATGATGATTGCCGGATACGCTGTTGGAGCCAAGGAAGGTATTTTTTATGTTCGAGCGGAATATCCTTTAGCCATCAAACGCCTGGAAATGGCCATAAATCAAGCCCGGGCAAAGGGTTTCTTAGGCAACAATATTTTGGGGACAGGCTTTAGCTTTGATTTAAGGATTAAAGCGGGAGCCGGTGCTTTTGTCTGCGGTGAAGAAACAGCTCTCATCGCTTCCTTGGAAGGGGAAAGAGGAATGCCCAGGTTGAAGCCGCCTTTCCCTGCAGAAAAGGGTTATTGGAGGAAGCCGACCAATATTAATAATGTGGAAACCTATGCCAACGTACCCTGGATTTTAAGTAACGGGGGCGCAGCTTTTGCCGCTATGGGCACAGCCACCAGTAAAGGGACCAAAGTATTTGCCCTGGCAGGAAAGATAAAGCGGGGTGGATTGGTAGAAGTTCCTATGGGTTTGACCTTAAGGGAAGTTATCTATGATATCGGAGGCGGTATCATTGGTGATAAAGAATTTAAAGGAGTGCAGATGGGCGGTCCTTCCGGTGGATGTATTCCTAAGGAACAATTGGATACCCCCATTGATTATGAGTCTATCACGAAGACCGGGGCAATTATGGGTTCCGGCGGGATGATTGTGATGGATGAAACCACATGTATGGTGGATATGGCCCGCTTCTTTTTGGATTTTACCCAAAAAGAATCCTGTGGCAAGTGTTACCACTGCCGTTTAGGAACCAAACGTATGCTGGAAATATTAAATCGCATTACCAGTGGCGAAGGTAAAGATGGGGATATTGAATTATTGGAGGAATTATCCGTTAAAATTAAGGAAGGATCTTTGTGTGGTTTAGGGCAGTCTGCGCCTAATCCGGCGCAAAGTACCATCAGATATTTCCGTAATGAATATGAAGATCATATTTATTCTAAAAAATGTACTGCCAAAAAGTGCAAACCTTTATTGACCTACTCCATAAATGAAGATGTTTGTACCGGGTGCACGGTTTGTGCGAAAAAATGTCCGGTGCAGGCTATAAAAGGAGAGCGGAAGAAACCTCATGTTCTGGACCAGTCTTTGTGTATTAAATGCGGAAACTGCTTTGATGTTTGTAAGTTTGGAGCAGTACAAGTTGATTAACGAGATGGGAGGGAAAAATGGACATGGAGATCAGATTAAATATAAACGGCAAAGAAGTAATCGGCCGTTCCGATCAGACAATTCTTGATGTGGCAAGGGAAAACGGCATTGAGATACCTACTCTTTGCTTTGATGAGAGAGTTGAAACCTACGGGGCATGTGGGCTTTGTGTAGTTGAAGCAGAAGGAAATCCGAAGCTGCTCAGATCCTGTGCTACAAAAATCTCCGAGGGTATGGTAATTCATACTGAAACTGAGAGAGTTAAAGGATCTCGTAAGATCGCTTTGGAATTGCTTCTTTCAGACCACTTAGGAGACTGCCGTCCCCCATGCCGTCAGGCGTGCCCTGCTTTAACTGATTGCCAGGGTTATGTAGGTTTAATAGCCAATGGCAAATATCGGGAAGCTTTAGAATTAATTAAAGAACAATTACCTCTGCCGGCCAGTATCGGACGGGTATGCCCCCATCCTTGTGAAGATGCCTGTCGCAGACAATTGGTAGAGGAACCGGTATCCATTGCCTGGCTGAAATCCTTTGTGGCCGATATCGATTTAAAGTCACCGGATGTTTTCTTACCTGAAATCAAGGCTCCCACGGGGAAAAAGGTCGCTGTGGTAGGAGGAGGGCCGGCCGGTCTTACCGTTAGTTATTTCTTGGCCAAAGCCGGTCATCAGGTCGTGATATATGAAGCTATGCCCAAAGCTGGAGGCATGTTGAGATACGGGATTCCTCAGTATCGGTTGCCAAAAGAAGTGCTGGATCAGGAAATTGGGATTATTGAAAAAATGGGTGTGGAGATTATCACCAATGTACGGGTCGGCCGGGATATTAAATTAGATTACCTGCATAAAAACTTTGATGCAGTTTTTCTGGGTATCGGTGCTTGGGCCAGCTCCGGCATGAGATGTCCGGGAGAGGAATTGGACGGTGTTATTGGCGGAATTGAATTCTTGGAAGCCGTGGCCTCTCACAAGCCGGTTAAATTGGGTAAAAAAGTCGCAGTTGTAGGCGGCGGAAATACCGCTATGGATGCTTGCCGTACCGCTGTGAGATTGGGTGCTGAAGAAGTTTATCTTTTGTATCGAAGAACCAGGGCGGAAATGCCGGCAGCTGACATTGAAGTCATTGAAGCGGAAGAAGAAGGAGTAATCTTCCATTTCTTAGTAGCACCTTTGGAGATTATCGGTGAAAACGGCAAGGTTAAAGAAATTAAGTTACAACAGATGGAATTAGGTGAGCCGGATGCCAGCGGCAGAAGAAAACCCGTACCTATTCCAGGAGCGGAAAAGATACTGGAAGTGGACAATGTCATCGCCGCCATTGGTCAGAAAGTAGTACCTGACGGTTTGGACGGGATTAATCTCACCAAATGGAACACCATTATTGCCGATGAAAATACCTTTATGACCAATATACCGGGAATTTTTGCCGGGGGGGATGCGATCAATGACGGGCCGGGTATTGCTATTCAAGCCATTGGTCATGCCCGAAAAGCAGCTGATGTGATCTGCAGCTATTTAGACGGAGAAATCATCTCTTATGAAGCACCTTTCTTGGCAAAACGGGAAGACCTGACGGAAGAGGATTTTGCGGACCGGGAAAAAATATACCGGCCTCAGATGGCTCATCTTTCTCCGGATGAAAGAAAGCATAATTTCTCTGAAATTGTTTTAGGTTATACAGAAGAACAAGCTAAAAATGATGCAGCCCGCTGCTTGGAATGCGGTTGCGGGGATGTTTTTGAATGCAAGCTCCTGAAGTATGCTCAGCAATACCATGTGGAACCTGCTCGGCTGGCAGGGGAAGTTCATAAGAGATATGAAAAATCGGATCATCCCTTTATTGACAGAAATCCTGACAAGTGTATTTTGTGCGGTCTATGTGTCAGGGTGTGCGATGAAGTGATGGGAGTAACGGCCTTGGGGTTGGTGGACAGGGGTTTTGATACCATCGTACAGCCGGAATTTAACCTGCCTCTTCAGGAAACAGGATGTATTTCCTGCGGCCAATGTGTGGCGGTTTGTCCAACGGGGGCATTGCAGGAGAAGCTAATCATTGATAAACCCGTCCCTGTCCAAACAGAGAAAACGAATACTATATGCTCTTATTGCAGTGTCGGTTGTCATTTGCAGCTGGAAACCAAAGGGGAATTTTTGGTCAAATCAGTGCCGGAAAAAGAAAGCACTGTGGATAAGGGACTATTATGCGTTAAGGGCCGTTTTGGATTTGATATGGGATTGAAAGGGAAGAGAATTACTCAGCCTTTGATTAAAAAAGACGGAGAGTTGAAAGAAGCAACTTGGGATGAGACGTTAATCTATCTAGCGAAGAAGGTCCAAAGCATTGCTTCCCGTTACGGTACAGATGCCTTGGCTGTCAGTATTTCAGACCGTTATACCAATGAAGAAATTTATTTAGCCAGGAAATTTGGGAAAGAAGTTTTGAGAACAGAGAGAATTTTCTCTTTTAACGGATTTGACGGCGGGATTAGAGATGTATTGGGATACGATGCTTCCACTAACACTTTTGATGAACTGCTGGCAACAGATGTAATCCTTTTGATCGGTTCAAACATTATGCAGGATCATCCTATTGTCGGACTGAAAATTAAGGAAGCGGCTGCCCAAGGTACGAATTTGATTAATATTAATCCTTTTAATTCCATGGCTGATGAGTGGGCTTCATTAAAGGTATGTCCCCATGACAGTCTTGGATTTATTAAGGAAATTATTAAAGGAGTCATTGATTTAGGGAAAGTTCCCCATGAAGCATATGTTTCCGGATTTGATTCCTTAAAGGACAGCTTAAAGGATGTGGCAGTGACCCCTGACGCTCAAAAAATTGCCGAAGCTTATGCCAATGCCAAGCGGGCGATGATTGTTTTTGATCAAAACCGTATCACAGCTGAGGGAGCACAATTGATTGCCGATTTAGCTGTTGTGGCCAGGCATATCGGCAAAGCCCGGAGCGGAATTATTCAGTTGAAACCAAAAGCCAACAGCCAAGGATTGGTTGATATGGGAGTATGTAAAGGGGCGGGAGATCTCCTGGAAAGCCTCGATACCGGTGCAGTTAAGGGGATGTTTATCTTTGGCGAGGATGTGGTTGGGTTTGACTTAAGCGCCCTTGAGCTTCTTGTCGTACAGGATACTCACCTGACTGAAACAGCTGCCATCGCTGACGTGGTTCTGCCCGGGGTCAGTTTTGCAGAGTCCACCGGTACCTTTACCAGCGCGGAAAGAAGAATACAGAAACTGAACCAAGCAATTCCTGCTCTATCCGGTATGGAAAACTGGGAAGTGATCATGAAAGTTGCCAATGCTTTTGAGGCCAATATGGATTACTGCTGCCCCGATTGCATCAGAAAAGAAATTGGGGTACAAATCCATGAATATAAGGGGCTGCCGGAAGAATTGAATGGAACATTCTGGCCGATAAAAGAAAGCCCGGTTCTATACAGCAAAGGTTTCCATTTCCCTGATGGAAAAGCAAAACTGCAGGTTGTGGGAGAAGGACCCTTGTTTAAGAAGGTTAGCTGCAGCGACCATTTGGAGAAAAACTTTATTGATTTCTTGAAAGAAAAGAAAATTGTATAGTAAAAAAAAATGAAGCCCGGATTTACCCGAGCTTCATTTTTTTACCATTTTATTAGCGTTTGATTAAGTGTTGATGAAGAGGTGCCATTTTTTAATGAGATATTTCGGATGCTGGGGAAGTTGAAAAAACAAATGGTAAAGAGTAAAAGTTGTCAATAGTATTAAAAGCACGTATAATTAAATAAATTAATTTTTTCGTGTGTAAACTTTTTAAATACTTTTGCGCTAGGGGTAATATTTTGTTTAATAAAAGGATATTCACCGTAAGTGAACTTAATGCATATTTGAAGAATAAGCTTGAAGAGGACAGCATTCTGAACAATCTTTGGGTGAAGGGGGAAGTTTCTAATTTCAAGGCGCACTCTTCCGGTCATCTTTATTTTGTGCTTAAAGACAAAGACAGTTCCGTGCGCTGTGTCATGTTTAGAAGTTGGGCATCCCAATTAAGATTTGCACCTGAACAGGGGATACATGTGATAATCCGAGGCTATCTTTCCATATATGAACGGGACGGTAATTACCAGGTTTATGTGGAGGAAATGCAGCCGGACGGAATCGGAGCCTTGCATTTAGCTTTTGAACAATTAAAAAATAAATTGGAAAAAGAAGGACTATTTGATCCGGCTCTGAAAAAACCCTTGCCTTTCTTACCCCGGAAAATCGGTGTGGTGACTTCTCCCACAGGGGCGGTTTGGCACGATATTCAAAAGGTGATTTTTACCCGGTTTCCCAATATTCAACTTATCTTAGCCCCGGCGGCAGTACAAGGTGAAAGTGCACCGGAGGAGATTTCTCAGGGCATCGCTCTTTTGAATAAAATTCCTAATATTGATCTTATTATTGTGGGACGGGGCGGAGGTTCTTTAGAGGAATTATGGGCATTTAATACGGAGGTTGTGGCCCGGGCAATCTTTTCATCGAAAGCACCGGTTATTTCTGCGGTAGGGCACCAAACAGATTTTACCATTGCGGATTTTGTAGCAGATAAACGAGCAGCAACACCCTCAGCGGCAGCGGAGATGGCTGTTCCGGTCAAAGAAGATCTAATCAAGACACTGGCATATTGGTCCCAGCGTATGGAGAAGGGTGTTCATTCCCGTCTGGCTTTAAGCAAGCAGAGATTGGCATATCTTAGGAACAGTTCCCCATTGAATAATCCGGAACGGTTGCTCCGGGATAAAGTACAGAATTTAGACAGTTTAGAACAAGCTCTGAAAACTTTTGCCAAAGAAAGAATCAAGGAACTAAAGATAAGGCATCAGATATTATCAGGAAAATTGGATATGCTCAGCCCTCTTACTACTTTAGCCAGAGGATATGCTATTTGCCAAAAATCCGGGGAAAAAGAGATTATTACTTCATCTAAGCAGGTGGAAGTAAACGAAATGATTAAGGTTGTTTTGGCACAGGGTAGTTTATCCTGCCGGGTAATAAAAAAGGAAGAAGGTAATATAAATAATGGCAGATAAGAATTTAACCTTTGAACAGGCTATGGAAAGATTGGAGAATAACGTTAAGGCGTTGGAATCCGGAGAATTGTCTTTAGATGATGTGCTGAAAGTTTTTGAAGAAGGAGTCGGGTTAATTAGAACTTGTCGCCAAAAACTGGACGATGCGGAACAAAAAATTGAAATTTTGTTGTCCAGTCTGGAAGATGCACAAAAGGAAGAGGGGCGGTAAGTAAAATGGACATTAAAAAATACTTTCAAGAAAAGACTTCTTTAATCAATGAACAGCTTGATTGCTTATTGCCCAAACCCGATCTAAAACCTCAAATCTTGCATCAGGCTATGAGATACAGCGTTTTTGCGGGAGGAAAAAGACTTCGTCCGGTATTGTTTTTAGCAACATTAGAAGCATTAGATTATAGAGAAACTGATTTGCTTCCCTTTGCCTGCGCTTTAGAATTAATCCATACCTATTCCTTGATTCATGATGATTTGCCTGCTATGGATAACGATGATTTTCGCCGGGGTTTGCTCACCTGCCATAAAAAATTTGGTGAAGCCCAAGCGATTCTGGCGGGTGATGCCCTCCTTACCTATTCTTTTAACTTGATGCTGGCGGTAAGAGAAAAAGGAGCTGCGCCGGAAAGATTGCTTCAGGCAATAGATGAGGTGGCATCAAGAGCAGGACTAAAAGGTATGATCATAGGGCAAGTTACAGACATAGAATCGGAAAATAAAGATATCTCCTTAGAAGAACTGAAGTTTATTCACCGGAATAAAACCGGGGCGCTTATTTGCGCTGCCGTCCGTTCTGCGGCAATTCTGTCCGGTGCTGATGAAAAAACTTTGGAAAAGCTTACCGGTTATGCGGAAAATCTGGGGATAGCATTCCAAATAACTGATGATATTTTAGATGTCATTGGGGATGAAAAGAAATTAGGCAAGCCTGTGGGAAGTGATGCCAAGAAACGGAAGGCCACCTATCCTTCTTTATTAGGATTGGAAAAGTCCCGGGCATTAGCGGAAGAAGCCGTGAACAGAGCCCTTTGGTTCTTGGAAGATATGACGTCAAGTGCGGATCCTCTGCGGGAAATCGGAAAAACAGTGCTGCATCGGGAGGCTTAAAAGTAAAAGATTAGCAAAGAGGAACTAAGAAAACGACAAAATATAACTTTTACCAAGGAAAAGAAATTACTCAGTGAGACAGGAGAACTGTTAGGCTAGCAAAAGCGAAGCTTAGAGCAGAAAACAGTGTGTGGGACGGTATGGATACTGACGTCTAAGGAGGAGATTTGAATCACTGCTTTATTGGAAAGTTTAAACATTTTTATTCTGTTGCTGGTACTTGGGATTTCCCTCTTTATATTGTCAAAGGCGGCGGATGCATTAGTTGATAATGCAGTAGAGCTTTCTAAAATCGTGGGAATACCTGAGATTATAATCGGGGCAACAATTGTTTCATTAGGCACGACACTCCCGGAATTATCCGCTTCCGCAACATCAGCACTGCATGGTAACGGAGATTTTGCATTAGGAAATGCGGTGGGTTCTATCATCACAAATACTAGTTTAATTCTTGGGATAGGTGCCTTATTTGGAAAAATCCCTGTTGACAAAAGATCATCTCAGAAGTTTAATTTATTGATTATAGCTGTGTTTCTCCTTATTATTCCTACCATTCCCTACAAGATACATGGAAATGAGGGTTTGATTCCTCAGGGGATGGGAATCGCTTTTTTATTACTTGTTCCTATTTACATTTTCTTTTTATTGAACCAAGAAAAGAAAAAAAATAAGTCTAATTTGAATAATAGAAAGCGGGAACCTTTTTTAAGCTCAAAGAGCAGCCCCCTATTTTTTTTAGGAAAAATTGTGGTAGCAGCAGTTTTAATTGGTTTAAGTGCATCATTACTAGTTGATTCCGCAGAAGTTTTAGCTGTCAGGGTTGGCATTCCGGATGTGATAATTGCAGCTACATTAGTGGCCTTCGGTACCAGTGTTCCTGAATTGAGTACTTGTATTGCCGCGGCCAAAAGCAATCATGGCGGATTGGCTCTGGGAAATATAATGGGCGCAAACATTTTGAATGTACTGCTGGTGACAGGAGCATCTGCTGTGTTATCGCCGGAAGGCATAATTGTTTCACGGGATTTTTATAATATTCATTTTATCGCCTTGGGTGTAATTCTGTCAGTATTTGCGTACTTTTCCTATAATTACAGGTTCAATGAAATCAGCAAAAAAGAAGGTATCTTTCTGATTCTTATTTATATCTTTTATGTAGGAGCAAATTTATTCACCATGGTATAGAATATTTGGGAGATGGTAGGGGGACAAGGGTGATGACACAAATGATTAAAATTCTGTAAACAACCACCAGAGGCGGTAATTTTTGTGCCAAGAGTGGCAAGTATAAAAATAAGGGTTAAATATAACATATACAATGAAACAGTTTGGCTTGAGAGGCTTAAAATAAAAAGATTGGTAGAGAGGAATTGAGAAAACAGATTAAATCCTTGCAAATTATCGTATTGTATAGTATAATCACTTATTGTTCACTGTGACGCTTCTTGTTTCGAAGAAGCTAAACATGATATAATTAATCTGGGCAGCAGGTGACGCAGTATTCTAGTCAGTGAAAATTGACTTTGAAAACGGGCCTAAAAATCCGTTGCGGGCACATCGATGAAGTTCCTGGTGCCGGCTTTCGACGCCCAGTCGGGGGTTGGTGCTGGGAGTTAAGAAAGTAGGGCGATCTACAATGGCATGTAGGCGTTGACCCTGCTTTCGTGGAGACCCAAGTTCGTGGGGAAATATCTTGGTCAGATAAGGAACTATGGCTTGGGGTGAACCTGCATTCGGCGAAATACTGGGTGCAGTGTAGCCTGCCTTGAGTGGTGATGGCGGATTTTTGTA
Organism: Clostridia bacterium; assembly: GCA_012838175.1. Taxonomy (GTDB): domain Bacteria; phylum Bacillota; class Dehalobacteriia; order Dehalobacteriales; family Dehalobacteriaceae; genus DUPU01. Next base: position 11,674 of record DUPU01000223.1, on the reverse strand, counting down.
ATCCTATACCGGTATTTAGGACCATATAATACCGGGGCTATGGACTGAAACCATCTCTGCAAAAGAGGCTAGAAGTCAATGGGAACTGTTGAGGAAAACTCCTAGACTGTTTACCAAGTAAGGCTTTTTAAGGATTAAAGTGTAGACTAAGTGGCAATCTGGCCCTGCATGTGGAAACGCTGCAGATTGACCGGTAAAGGGAAACCGCCAACTGGCGACGGTTGGTAGGTCAATGGGAAAGCCTGCCAGACCTAAGCTACAATGTTTACTTAAAAAGCTGTCACCTGCTACAAGATGATATATCGTATGGAGTGGATTTGTTTGGGAAATAATAAAAATAATTTAAAAAAAAGAAGTACTTTAAAACATGCCATGAAGGTAGCTTTGGGTACTTTTTTTTTAGCTGTTGTAATCAGCAGTTATTCTCAAATATTTCTCAACAATATTAACTCCTTAATATTTGCTTTTGCCCTTTTATTGGTGATAATTTTTATTGGTATTTTTTTTGATATTATCGGTATTGCCGCCACTGCTGCAGAGGAAGCACCTTTCCATGCCCGGGCATCTCGAAAGCTGCCCGGAGCGAGACAATCAATTTGGTTGATTAGGAATGCGGACAAAGTTGCTAATTTTTGCAATGATGTGGTAGGAGATATCTGCGGTACTGTCAGTGGTTCCATTGGTTCCTTGATTGTGCTTAGTCTAACCCGGTATATTAAGGGATGGGAAGAATGGATAATTGGGACCATTATGATCGGACTGGTAGCGGCCATTACTGTCGGAGGAAAGGCTGCAGGAAAAAGTGCCGCAATTAACGGTTCTGAGAAAATTATTCTTTATGTGGGACAAGTTATGTCTTGGTTCCAAAGAAACCCGAAAAAAACAAAGAATAAATTGGAAAGACGGGGGAAAGGAAATAAATAATGGGACTGCTGGATAATGTGGAAAATGTGCAGGATATTAAGAAGCTTTCCAATCAGGAGTTAGAGAAACTGGCGGAGGAAATCCGTCAATTTATTATTAAGAATGTAAGTATCACAGGGGGACACCTAGCGCCCAGCTTGGGAGTAGTTGAATTAACCCTGGTTTTGCATCAAGTTTTTAACTCCCCCAAGGATAAAATCATTTGGGATGTGGGGCATCAGTCATATTGCCACAAGATTATAACCGGGAGAAAAGGAAAATTTTCTACATTAAGAAGATATAAGGGATTAAGCGGTTTCCCCAAAACAATTGAAAGTGAACATGATTGCTTTAACACAGGCCACAGCAGCACTTCGATTTCAGCGGCAGTAGGGATTGCCAAGGCCAGGGACTTAAGGAAAGAAAAATTTAAAGTTGTGGCAGTGATTGGTGACGGAGCCTTGACAGGGGGTATGGCTTACGAAGCCTTAAATCATGCTGGGGATCTACAGACTGATTTGATTGTGGTGCTGAATGATAACGAAATGTCAATTGCCGCAAATGTAGGGGCTATGTCCGGTTATCTCAGCCGAATCAGGACAGATCCCAGGTATGGCAAGAGCAAGGAAGAAATAGAACAATTGTTTAATAAAATTCCCAAGGTTGGACCCAGAGTACTAAAAACATTGGAAAGAGTAAAGGACAGTTTTAAATATCTTTTGGTCCCCGGAATGCTTTTTGAAGAAATGGGTTTTACATATCTCGGCCCTATTGACGGTCATAATATTCCTGGAATGAAAGGGGTCTTACAAAGTGCCAAAAAATTAAAAGGACCGGTTTTGGTACATGTGGTTACCTGTAAGGGTAAGGGTTATCAACCGGCAGAAGTTAACCCTGATACTTTTCACGGGGTTGGCCCCTTTGAACCGGAAACAGGGGAAGTGATAAAAAAAGAAGGACCGCCCTCCTATACAAAAGTTTTTGGTGATACTCTGGTAGAGTTGGCCGAAAAACAAGATAATATTGTGGCCATAACAGCTGCTATGCCTACAGGGACAGGGCTGAGCAAATTTGCCGAAAAGTTTCCTTGGCGGTTTTTTGATGTAGGTATTGCCGAGCAGCATGCGGTAACATTTTCTGCCGGTATGGCTTCTCAAGGTTACCATCCGGTGGTAGCAATTTATTCTACTTTTCTGCAAAGAGCTTATGATCAGGTACTCCATGACGTAGCCATGCAAAACCTGCCTGTCACCTTTGCTTTGGACCGCTCGGGAATTGTGGGAGAAGATGGAGAAACTCATCATGGGGTATTTGATGTTTCATATTTGAGACATATTCCCAACATGGTAGTAATGGCACCTAAGGATGAAAATGAACTTAGGGGTATGCTGGACTGGTCGGTGAAATTTTCCGGACCAAGTGCCATTAGATATCCCAGAGGGTTGGGGGTAGGTGTTGAATTAACAAAAGAATACCCTAAGATTGTTAAAGGACAGGGTGAAGTATTAGAAGATGGCAAGGATTTAACCATTATTGCCCTGGGACCATTGGTTTATTTAGCTTTACAAGCTTCCGCTCAATTAAAACAATGGGGTTTTAGTCCTGCGGTGCTAAATCCCCGTTTTATAAAACCGATGGACAGGGATTTATTGATAAGGTATGCAAAAAAAACCAAGCGGGTTATAACCATTGAAGAGAATGTTGTTGCAGGAGGTTTTGGCAGTGCTTGCCTGGAACTGTTAAATAAAGAATGTCCCCAGGCGGAAGTGGAAATTATCGGTTTACCCGATGTTTTTCTGGTGCATGGAGCACAAGACATTCTGAGAGAGGAATATGGAATTTCTGCCTCTGTAATAGTGGAGCGGGCTCTATCCAGATGGCCTTTGATGAAGGAGCATCATAAGTAAATATGAAAAAGGAAAGATTAGACAGCTTACTGGCGGAAAAGGGTTTTTTCCCAAGCCGGGAAAGAGCTAAAGCTGCCATTATGGCCGGGAATGTACTTGTAAATGGAGCAAGGATTGATAAAGCCGGGACGAAAGTGGATATAGATGCAGAAATTAAAATTGTGGGTACTGACTTGAAATATGTAAGCCGGGGCGGATTAAAGCTGGAAAAAGCAATCCAAGAGTTCGGCCTTAATTTAGCTGGACTGACAGTATTGGATATTGGCGCTTCTACCGGAGGTTTTACTGATTGCTCCTTGCAAAACGGAGCGGTAAAGGTCTATGCTGTTGATGTGGGATATGGGCAATTAGATTGGAAACTGAGACAGGATCCACGGGTGATTGTGTGGGAAAGAACAAATGCCCGGTATTTAACAACTTCTCAGATACCGGAACAGGTGAACCTTATTACAATTGATGTATCCTTTATTTCTTTGAGTAAAATTCTTCCTGTGGTAAAACAATTTCTGAAGGAAGATGGAAGTATTCTAGCCTTGATTAAACCCCAGTTTGAGGCAGGACGGGAAAAGGTAGGGAAGAAAGGGGTAGTGCGGGACCCTCAAACACATCAAGAGGTTATCTTTCATGTTCTGACAGAAGCTGAAAAAAATAATTTGTATTGTTGGGGTTTAACCTATTCTCCGATCACAGGACCGGAGGGAAATATTGAATTCTTGATTTTATTAAAATTATTTCCGTCGGAACCGGCTTTTGACCATACTAGAGTGGGAAAAACAATTTTTGAAGCCTTTAGTAAATTCAAAAAAAACCTGTATTAACTTTATATGTAAAAAGCCTCTGCGGATTTTTTGGCCTTTTGCTAAGAATTCTGAAGTCCAGATCCGGATATTTGGGGTAAGTTTTGTTTTTTTATTGTTAGAAACTATGAGGTAACTATTTCCTAGTATTAACTAGTATTTAAAAGTTTAGGTTTTTTTTTGAAATGTATTTAATTGGATAATTGGTTGCATAAATAAAAATAATTGGTTAAAATTTTTGCAGAAGCAGTAGACTGGAGCGAATTAAATGAAAGCAGTAGGTCTGGTGATAAATCTTAAAAAGAAGAACGTTTTAGAGGTGGCGGAAAAGATATCTCAGTGGTTTCATCAACATAGGATTAAGGTTTATGAATATAAGGATTATTTTTCTAACATAAATTGTGTTTCTTCAGATAAGTCTATTAAAAATTTCGAAAATTTGGACTTAATTTTGGTCTTAGGCGGTGACGGTACATTGTTAAACACCGCCAGGTCGGCTGCCCCTCATCAAATCCCTATATTAGGGGTAAATATGGGTTATTTGGGATTTTTAACTGAAGTGGACTTAGAAAACCTTTTCTATTCTTTAGAAAGATTAGTATCCGGGAAATACAGTTTAGAAGAACGAATGATGCTTCACTGTGAATTAAAGAGAGAGAGATGTATTATTGATAGTTTTCTTGCCCTCAATGACATTGTTGTAGCAAAAGGTCCCTTTTCCCGTATGATTCTATTTGATACCTTTGTTAATGAACAATATATCGATACATTTTCGGCTGATGGCATTATTGTGTCCACACCTACAGGTTCAACGGCATATTCATTGTCTGCGGGAGGCCCTATAGTTTTCCCGGAATTGGAGTTAATGCTGATAACTCCTATTTGCCCCCATACTCTTTATTCTCGTCCTATGGTAATCGGGCCGGATAATAATATCAGGATTGTTTTAAAATCTGAATCGGAAGAAATAATGATTACAATTGACGGCCAGCATGGTTATAAGCTGCGTAAACAAGATGAAGTGATTATCAAAAAATCACCTTTACATACCAGACTTGTACGTTTAAACAAGAAGACCTTTGCTGATATTTTACGTAATAAACTGCGGGAAAGCGGTGGTAGTAATCGGGGTTAAAATTATCCAGTCGGTAGTGGATTTATCTCACTGGTTTCTGTCTCGGGCAGTACAGGAAGGATCTATGGTTATTGATGCCACAGCAGGCAATGGCCATGATACTCTTTTTTTGGCAAATTTGGTTGGTCCGTCAGGTAAGGTATATGCCTTTGATATACAGGAAAAAGCTTTGGAAACGACTAAAGCTCTTCTAGCCGCCCATGGACTGGAGGAACGTGTTCAGCTTATCCATAACGGGCATGAAAAAATGGATAAGTATGTGCCGCAAAAAGTACATGCTGTTCTTTTTAATTTAGGTTATCTTCCCGGTGGGGACCGGAACATCATTACTTACCCTGATACAACAGTACAGGCTTTAAACAAAAGCATCCATCTTTTAGTTCCCGGTGGGGTGCTGGCAATTGTGGTGTACTGGGGGCATCCCGGAGGCGGGGAGGAAAAAGAAGCAGTGGAAGAATGGATGGGACAACTGTCACCTGCCGAATATGATCTTATGAAGATAACTTTTCCCAATAAAAACAAAGCACCATATTTAATTGGGGTACAGAAAAAATCTGGGAGGTTAAAAAATGAAATCTGCCCGCCAAAGAAAAATTCAAGAGATAATCGAGAATTATAATGTTGAAACCCAGGCTGCCTTAACAGAAATTCTTCGAGAGCAAGGTTTTAATGTGACACAAGCAACCGTGTCCCGTGATATTAAAGAACTAGGCCTAATTAAAATACCGACCGGGTTTAACAGCGGGAAATACAGTAAACCGGGGGAGGTTCCCTTAGTAAATTTGCATGAACGGACTAAAAGATTATTTCGAGATAACGTCACAGGAATGGACTTCAGCGAGAATTTAATTATTATTCGCACTTTACCCGGGGCGGCCCAAGCTATTGCATCTTGTATTGATCATTTGGATTGGAAGGAAATTATTGGAACAGTAGCCGGTGATGATACCATTTTTTGTGTAGTTAAACCTAAAGATATGATAGAAGCTGTTATGGAAAGGTTCGAAAAACTTATGGGGTAAAGAGGATTTTTCCGGAGGAGTAAAATGTTATCAGAATTATATGTGGAGAATTTCGGCTTAATCGAAAAGTCAATTATTAATTTTAATTGTGGGTTTAATGTTTTAACGGGAGAAACAGGAGCCGGAAAATCATTAATAATTGATGCAGTTGGCCTCCTAATCGGGGGCAGAGGCTCCCAGGATTTTATTCGCACCGGGGCGGATAAACTGATTGTCCAGGGGACGTTTGATGGTGATTTGTCCCCGGAGCTAAGAGAGACTTTATCTGAAGCCGGGTTTACCTGGGATGATTCATTAGTATTAAGCAGAGAAATTTCCCGGAACGGAAAAAGCACTTGCCGGGTGAATTTTCGCATGGTACCCCTTTCCTTTTTAAAAGAAGTCGGCAGGAAGCTTATTAATATTCATGGACAACATGAACATGTCAATCTTTTGGAAGAAGGAACTCAACTCTTGTTATTGGATAGTTTCGGAGGTCCGGAAATTCTCAAATTAAAAGAGGAAGTAAAAGCAGCGTTTTTGGAAATAAATAAGGTGAAAAGTAAAACGGCAGAATTGAGGCAAAAAACGGAAAATGCCGCAAAAAGAGAAGATTATTTAAAGTTTCAAATTCGAGAAATTGAAGAAGCCGATTTGAAAAAAGATGAAGATTCGTTATTGGAAAAGGAAAGAAAGATTTTACAAAATGCCGAAAAGATTACCTCCCATGCCAACATGGCCTATAATAAATTATACGGGGGAAGAGAGCCCGGAGCTTGGGATACTATTCAGGAAACGGTGCAATTGCTTAAAGAAATTTCTGTTTTAGATGAAAAGGCGGAAGGTATTTATCAAAAAGTAAATGAAATAAATTTTTTATTGGAAGATACGGTAAGAGAATTAGGTGATTATAGAGACGGTATTATTAGTGACCCTTATAGGTTGGAGGAAATTGAACAAAGAATTATTTTAATTAATAAACTGAAAAAAAAGTACGGCGGAACCATTGAGAAAATCTGGGAATCTTTAAACCAAGCTCAGGAAGAATTAAAGGAAATGGAGGAGCAGGAGACAAATTTTAAGGAACTGGCCGTACTTCTAGAAAAAGCGGAAGAAAATTATCGGTTGCTCAGTTCCCGTCTTTCGGATTTAAGAAAAAAAGCAGGTATGGAGTTGTCTAAAGCCGTTACAAAGGAACTCCATCAACTGCATATGAATTCTGCGGATTTTCAGGTTTGTGTAACTGAGTCGTCCTTTAGCATTAATGGAAAAGACCAGGTAACTTTTTTAGTAAGCCCCAATTTTGGGGAAGAAATGAAGCCGGTGGCCAAAATTGCCTCCGGAGGTGAATTATCCCGTATTATGCTGGGTATGAAAGTCATTTTAAGCCAACTGGACGGGATACCGACGCTGATTTTTGATGAAATTGACAGCGGGTTAGGGGGAAAAGCCCTATATGATGTAGGGAAAAAATTAAAAACCATTTCGGAAAACTGCCAGGTTATTTGTGTTACCCATTCTCCGGTGATTGCCGGCTTTGCCGATCATCATCTTAAAATTTTAAAAGAAAGAAAAGATGATCGAACGGTAACAAGAATTGAAACCTTACTGGGCGAGCAGGTGGTTTTTGAATTAGGCAGGATGCTGGCCGGAGATAATATTTCAGAAATAACCTTATCTCAGGCAAGAGAACTACTGAGAATTGGAAACAATAGCATAGCTGAGAAAGGGATTTAACAAGTGCCAACTTCGGCGCTTTTTTTATTTACTGCGAAAAATTGTTTAGCCCGCTAAAGATGGCAATGGGCAAGGCTTTTGAGTGTTTGGTAAGCAAATCCACTGAGGATAGCTTTTTAATGGGCATAAAAGAATTTTGAAAAGGTTAACTTAATTTTAGTCTATAACAATAAAATTAAGGAGTGATTAACATGCCCCCCAAACACAAATTTATCCAAAAAATACTTATCCTTGTTATCATATTTAGTGCTTCTTTTACTACGGCTTTTTACTCATATTTTCTCCTTCCCAGTGAGCAAAAACTTGTGGTGGGGGATTCTCTTAATCTTCCTAAAGTAAAAATACCTGAATTTATTAATAATATAAGTGTTTACGTGGAAAGTAACAGGAATAATGTTTTCGAAATAAATGGTTGCCCGGTAACACAGAAAATATACAAATATAACGGTGAAGCTCCGGTAGTCACGGAACCGGGTCAATTGAATCTTAGATTAAAATTATTCGGAATTATTCCATTGAAAAATATGATGGTTGATGTCCTGCCGGAGGTCAGAGTAGTGCCCGGAGGTCATTCTGTAGGTGTGATGCTGCAAACAGACGGGGTGCTGACAGTAGGACATTCTCCTGTTTATCAAGAGGAAGGGCAAATCTGTTATCCAGCAAAAGAGGCTGGTTTGGAACTTGGTGATCATATCCTGGAAATCAACAACACCAAGATAAAAAATGAAAAACATGCAGCGGAATTAATCCATCAACTGGGATCTAAAGGACCTTTAGAAATCTTGGCCAAGCATAAAGGAGAAAAAAAGCTTTTTACCGTGATACCGAAATATTGTGTGGACACAAAAACTTACCGTATTGGCCTTTATATCAGAGATAATGCCGCCGGAGTAGGAACTATTACCTTTTATGAGCCTATAGGTGGACAATACGGTGCTTTAGGCCACATGATTGTTGACCTGGAAACAGTTGACACTAAAGAAAAAGGAAGAATCGTGAAAGCAGATGTTCAAGGCATTAAACCGGGGAAAAAAGGAGAACCTGGAGAAAAAATAGGCATTTTTAACGGTGATGAGTTACGAGGCAGTATTGAAATAAACTCACATTTCGGGATTTTCGGCAGATTAAATAAACCATTGAATAATCCTTATTTTAAAAACGGCGTGCCTATTGCCTTTTCTAATCAAATTCAGGAAGGTCCGGCGGAAATAATTACTGTAATTTCCGGTGATAAATTGGAAAAATTCGATATTGAAATTTTACGCGTCCTGCCCCAACATCAACCTACCGGTAAAGGTTTGGTGATTCAAATTACCGATCCTAAATTATTACAAACAACGGGCGGGATCATCCAGGGAATGAGCGGCAGTCCAATAATTCAGAATAATAAGTTGGTAGGTGCGGTAACCCATGTTTTTGTTAATGATCCCACGAAAGGATACGGTTGTTTAGCAGAATGGATGCTGTTAGAAGCAGGCATTGTGGATAAAGAAGCTTCTTCTTTACCGGAGATTATGGCGAAATCTCCGGTATTTATTTAGAATATGTCTAAATAAAAATAAATGTTTTTAAATAAAAGAAGAAGGAATCTTACTTTATGTTGTCGAACAGTTTATGGAAAAATTAAACAAAACTGTATTGAAGGCGGGGTTAAAAAATGGGAGACAGAATAAAAACACTAATTGCTGATGATAATCGAGATTTTTGCGAAATTTTTAAAGATTACTTTGCGGAGCAAGAAGATTTTCATTTATGCGGTGTAGCGTACAATGGCTTAGAAGCTCTTGAAATGATAGAGCATCTGGAGCCGGATATCTTAATATTGGATATTATTATGCCTCATTTGGATGGGATCGGCGTCCTGGAAAAATTACAGACTATGACAATTCCACACAAACCTAAAGTTATTATTTTAACCGCTTTGGGACAAGAAACAATGACACAGCGGGCAGTAGAATTGGGTGCAGATTATTATGTTTTAAAACCCTTTGATCTTGAGGTTTTGGGAAACAGAATTCGCCAATTGGCAAAAGGACAAGTCAATACTCCCACACATACACCGGTTAAAACAAGAAACTTGGATGTTGAAGTAACTAATATTATCCATCAAATGGGTGTCCCGGCTCATATCAAAGGTTATCAATATTTGAGGGATGCAATTTTACTGGTTATTGATGAAGTAAACTTATTGGGTGCCATTACCAAGGAATTGTATCCCATGATTGCCCAAAAATATAACACAACAGCCAGCAGGGTGGAAAGGGCCATCCGTCATGCCATTGAATTGGCTTGGGACCGGGGAAATGTAGATATGATGAACAAATTTTTTGGTTATACCATTAATGTAGAAAGAGGAAAGCCCACCAACTCGGAATTTATTGCCATGATCGCGGACAAGCTGAGAATATCACAAAAGGTTGGTTAATTATATATAAAAGCTAAAAGAGTAAGAAACCAAAGATTTGATTTGCTCCCCATTTATGGTAGACGGCTAATACTGTTTGCTATAAAGAGGAGCATTTTTATGTCTTTTAAGAAGGAAAAACCAGAGATAAAAACAGGGGTTTAGTTCACTTTAAGAGATATTATTTATGATGGTATGGATTTTGGGAAAATGACACATACTAATCAAAATTGTGAGTTGGTGAAAAAGTGGAAGTAAAAGGAATCGCAAGAAAGGGAGCGCGTACAAAGGAACTTGTGAAAATTTTACAGCCCAATGAAATTGCGGTTATTTCCCATGAGGATATAGATGAATTGGCAGCCCAAGCTTTGGTGGAAGCCCGGATAAAAGGGGTAATTAATACCAGGGCGAGTATTTCCGGTAAATACCCTCATCAAGGCCCGGAGGTGTTAATAGATTCCGGGATACCTGTTGTGGATCAAGTAGGGCAAGATTTTTTTGATTTGATCAAAGACGGTATGGAAATTGAAATCAAAGGCAAGAATATTTTTTTCGGAAAATGCTTATTAGGAAAGGGAGAGATTCTTAATAGAAAAGTTATTGAAGAAAAAATAAGTCAGGCAAAAGAAAACTATGGACTTCAGGTAGAAAGATTTATCCAAAATACACTGGAATATGCCGCCAAAGAATTGAATCTGGTGGAAAAAAAACTGGAGATTCCCCCTTTACGTACAAATTTTCAAGGGCGCCATACTTTGATAGTAGTGCGGGGAAAAAACTATCTGGAAGATCTAAAGGTAATTCGGCCATACATAAATGAAATAAAACCTGTACTAATCGGTGTTGACGGGGGAGCGGATGCTTTAATAAGTTTTGGTTACTGTCCGGATTTAATTATTGGAGATATGGATTCCATTTCAGATGAAACCCTAAAATGCGGGGCTGAGTTGATTGTTCATGCTTATCCGGACGGTCGGGCACCGGGTATGGAAAGGATTAAATCTTTAGGATTAAAGGCGAAAATCCTTCCGGCACCGGGGACCAGTGAGGATGTAGCCATGCTCCTTGCTTATCAGTCAGGGACGGAATTAATTGTTGCAGTCGGAACTCACTCTAATGTGATTGATTTTCTGGAAAAGGGTAGGAAAGGCATGGCCAGTACATTTCTGGTTCGATTAAAGGTAGGTTCGATTCTGGTTGATGCTAAGGGTGTCAGCAAACTTTACCGTCAAAAACTGAAATTTCGCTATATTGCCCAACTTGTTTTTGCGGCTTTTATCCCTTTTATTATTATCAGCTTGATTTCACCTACCGCTTCTCAATTGTTAAGGCTTTTATATATGAAATTGAGGATTTTTTTAAAAATTTAGGTGACCAGATGAAAATTTCGGTGTTAATTCCTGCTTATAATGCCGGTTCTTCAATTTATTCCACAGTTCAGTCAATAAAATCCGTTTATCAAGACTTAGAAGAAATAATTGTAGTTGATGACGGTTCCCGGGATAATACAGCCGAACAAGCCAAATTAGCCGGTGCTAAGGTATTAAGACTGGACAAAAACAGGGGTAAAGGAGGGGCGTTGAACCAGGGGGCGAAGTTTCTTAAGGGAGATATTATAGTATTGCTGGATGCCGATTTAAGAGAAAGTGCCGCCAAGTTTACCCGGTTGCTTCTGCCCATAACGGGAGATTCCGCTGATGTAACAGTGGCAAAATTCCCACCTCCACCTGTTCCGGGAGGATTTGGTATTGTAAAAGGTTTGGCAGCTTTAGGGATATTCTGTTTGACAG
>DUPU01000222.1 GCA_012838175.1 Clostridia bacterium | reverse complement strand
CACGGTATTAACATTTACTTGCAGTTCACCGGCCAAAACCCTTACCGACGGCATTTTATCCCCCCGTTTTAATTGCCCAGTGACAATATCCTTTTTAATCTTCTCCATAATTTGCAGGTAAATAGGTATCCTGGCATCAAATTCCACGAAGCCACCCCCTTTGCTTATGTATCACTATACTAGTTATATAGTACACTAATGTATTAATACTGTCAATAAAGAAAAGGAAAATTTAGTTTATTTTTTTTGTCATCATAAAATTTGGCAGAGGTTAATCACAGCCGGCGTCGAATTATATTGATAATTGAATCATGAGAAAACGGAGAAGATGAAAAATTTTGAAAAAAAGGAGTTTTCCCTGCTGGCTGCAGATTTGATGGGGCAGGCACAAGAAACTGGGGATGTTTTTACGGAGGAAGATATTAAGCATCTCCCGACCTTCCTTCGACGGGACCATGGAAAAGGTTAAATGGTCGGCTGTATGTAGGGATTATAAGGAGCAAAAGGGCATCAAACGCCCTACCACATTGCAGGGCATCTGGCATTATCCAGAGGGAGACCTGCTCTACTTCAACGGGACGAATATTATCATTGAATAAGTCAGGGGACGGTTCTTTAACACATGAGAGAACCGTCCCCTGTTTTTATTACTTATCTTTCTGTTAAAGCTTCTACTAACCTGGTCACGCCGTATTTTTCCCTTAAACGGGGCTTTTCAATCTTGCCGGTTGGATTTCGGGGGACTTCATCAAAAATAACCTTCTTAGGACGTTTATACCGAGGCATGGAACGGCAGAATTCCTTAATTTCTTCCTCCGTACATGTAAAACCCGGTTTCAATTCAATAATCGCGGCGGTGATTTCGCCCAGTCGCTTATCCGGCAGCCCAATCACTGCCACATCCTTGATGGCCTGATGTGCCCGGAGAAAATCCTCAATCTGTACCGGATAAATATTCTCTCCCCCACTGATAATAACATCCTTTTTCCGGTCCACCAGATAAATAAATCCATCTTCATCCATACGGGCCATATCTCCAGTAAACAACCAGCCGTCTTTAAGGACTAACTCTGTAGCCTTGGGATCTTTGTAGTAGCACTTCATCACCCCGGGGCCTTTCACCGCCAGTTCCCCTACCTCTCCCTGAGGAACAGGAATACCGTTTTCATCAACAATTTTTGCTTCCCAATTGTAGCCGGGGATGCCAATGGCACCTACTTTGTGTATGTTTTCCACCCCCAGATGGACACAACCGGGACCGATAGATTCACTCAGGCCGTAATTGGTATCATAAAGATGATTGGGGAAATATTTTTTCCAGCGATGGATTAAACTGGGCGGGACAGGCTGGGCTCCGATATGCATCAGCCTCCATTGGGATAGCTGGTAGTCTTCCAGCTTCACATCTCCCCGTTCAATAGCATCCAAAATATCCTGGGCCCAGGGTACCAAAAGCCAGACAATGGTAATTTTCTCTTCGGAAACAGTCTTTAATATCCATTCCGGTCTTACTCCCCGCAGCAAGACGGCTTTGCTCCCTGCCAGCAAACTGCCGAACCAATGCATTTTGGCCCCGGTATGGTACAAGGGAGGGATACATAAAAAATTATCCTCCCGGGTTTGGCCATGATGCATAAACTCAGTATAACAAGCCGACATCAGACTGCGATGGGTATGGAGAATTGCTTTGGGAAATCCTGTTGTCCCCGAAGAAAAATAAATGGCAGCATCATCATCATCACTCAGTTTAATATCCGGGGCTTCCGAGGAACAATTGGCCGTAAGGCGATCGTAGTTTTCCGCAAAGGAAGGGCGGTTTTCTCCCGCAAATAAAAGGATTTTCACCTGGGGAATCTCATGGTAAATGGTTTCCATCCGACCGATAAATTCCGGCCCAAAAACCAAGGCCACCGTATCGGATAATTCCAGACAATATTTTATTTCCTGAGCAGTGTAACGAAAATTTAGAGGTACTGCTACCGCGCCGGTTTTTAATATCCCAAAATAGATGGGCAGCCATTCCAGGCAATTCATTAACAGAATCGCCACCTTATCTCCTTTCTTAATTCCCCTCTTCAAAAGCAGGTTGGCCATTCGATTGGCCTTCTCGTCAAAAACTCGCCAGGTCATTTCCCGGCGGTATTCCCCGGCAGGATTATTCTCAATCAGTTCATACTCCAACCAGGTAACATGGTGTTCTTCCTGGAGATCCATATTGATCTCCGTCAGACACTTTTCGTGCCCGTACATTTCTGCATTGCGCGCCAAAATTTCTGTAATAGGCATTTTCTTTTCCTCCCGTTCTACCAAATCACTTTTTTCTTTATTAAATTTTTTTATTTTAATGGAGATAAGGCTAATGAAACCGTACTGCAGTAAATCCGTCATCCTTAATGCACGAAAACCTGATCAGCATTAAGTAAGACGACTTATGTATAAAAATAAAAATATTATACTAAACAATTATAAATCGTTATGAAGGTTTTATCAATAACCATTTAGTTGACATGGGAACATAAGTTGACAAGTTGACATGTAGGAAAAACTGTTATCAACTTTAAATCAATTTTAAATTGTGTAGCGTTTCATTCTAGATATGGTATAATATAATTGTATAGGGATATAAAAAAATTTAAGGGGGATGCTT
>DUPU01000221.1 GCA_012838175.1 Clostridia bacterium | reverse complement strand
CTGATTTTTAACCGCCAATCGGTTAAAATATGGGCAATTCTTTCTTGCTCGGGAGAGGAAAGTTTTGCAGCTGGAATTTTTAAGTCCTGAAAACCGGCTTCTTTCAGGATTACCGGAATCAATCTCTTGTTAATGAGACCTACCAAGCAAAAATCAAGGGTTTTTCCTTTACTGTTTTGGAAGCGTTTGAACAAAAGTTTAGCCAAATCTTCTTTAGAAAGACTATCTATGATGGATATTTTTAAAACCGGTTCTTTATTTTGGGATAAAAGCTCGCCGGCTTTACGGCTGATTTGTAAAATAGGGGGACCGGAGACCCCGTAGTTTCCGAAAAGTATATCTCCCCTGTCTTTGGCTATAGATTGGTTTTGATGTAAAATTTCCGCGCTGCCGACAAATTTAACTCCCTCAATTTGCTTAAAAAAGCCTCCTTCCAACTTTAGCTGAACCAGGCCGGGAAAGATATGGGTGATGGTATGGCCGAAATTTTCCGCCAACCGGTATCCGTTACCGTCCGACCCGGTAGAAGGCATGGCTTTTCCCCCGGTGGCGATAATAACTGCGTCTCCGTTATAAGAGGATTGGTTTTCCGTTTCAATTTTAAAGGTTTCGTGATGTCGGGTAATTCTTTTGACAAAAGCATTGCAAATAATGTTAATTTCCATTCTGTTTAATTCGTACAGAAGCACGTCTAATATGCTGGAGGCCTGATCAGACATGGGAAAAACTTTTCCCTGTTCCTCAACTTTGTGGGCAATTCCCAGCTTTTCAAAAAACTCTATTGTTTCTTTTACGCCAAAAAGGGAAAGGGCATTGGAGATAAACTGAGGGTTCTTTCCGGAATAGCAATTAATATTGGTATTTATATTGGTGAAATTACACCGGCCGTTTCCTGTAGCCAGAATTTTTTTCCCAATACGGGGGTTCCTTTCTAAGATGGTGACTTGTGCTCCCATCCTTTTGGCGGATATGGCGGCCACTATTCCGGAAGCCCCGCCCCCTACAATAATTACATGTTTTTTTGCCTTTATCATATATCCGTACATTCCTTTGTTTTATTGTTGTTACTATTCTACCAGACTTTACCCGGTAAAAAAATGATATCTTGAAAGAGTCTTAATTTTAAGCTTTGTATATTATTTGAAAAGGCCGGGTAAAAAATGTACTTATCAGAAGGCATTAATTTTTAGACGTCAAACTTTAGGTGTCTGATTTGAAGAAAAAGCTAAAACAATGTATAATGATACAACAAAAGGAAATCCTATCCTTGCCCGGAAGGGAACGGGACATGAAGTGTTTTTGCTCTGAGGCAAAATAATGGTGGATTGATTATTAGGAGGATTTTCCAAGAACTACTATTTAGAAAGGAAGGAGTTTATATATTTATGGCTGAAGTAGTTTTAAAAGCAGAGGAAAGAAAAGAAAAAGCAAAAAAAGTAAGACAGCAAGGATTTATCCCGGGAGTTTTGTACGGCTCCGGTGAAGAGGCTGCATCTGTAAAGTTTGAAGCCGCTGCCTTAACCAAGATTTTAGCAAAGCATGGATCCAATGCAAAATTATGGGTGGAATTAAATAATAAGAAAAAGTTCGGTTTCATTAAGGAAGTGCAGAAACACCCGGTGGCAGGGAACGTTATTCATATTGATGTGCAGATGGTAGCCCAGGATCAAGAAATTAAGTTGCAGATTCCCATTTCTTATACCGGTACAGAAGAGTTAGATAAAAGACGGCTTCTTTTGTTGATAACGAAGCCGGAAGTTGAAGTTGTGGGAAAAGCCAGTTTAATGCCTAACGTGGTGGTAGTGGATGTGGCTAATAAGGAAGCCGGGGATACCATCACATATTTGGATTTAAACTTAGACGGGACAATTAAAATCAATGATCCTGAAGATGAAATTTATGCCGTAATTAAGGAGAAGAAGGAACAAGTTGCAGATATAGAAGAGGAGGCGAAGGAGACGGAAGAAGCGGCAGAGACTTCTCCTGAAGAGTAAGGATTTTCAATCGGATCAATCTATTAGTAAGTAGGGTAAGTAAAGAGCGGGTATCAGGTTAGGATGCTTGCTCTTTTCTTTATTCAGGTATAAGTAAGGCATAAGTTTTGTTTTTCAATAAAATGTGTATAATTTTATATAGAGGTGTATAGAAGCTTTATAATCATGTTTTTGAGTGAATTAAAGGACAAAACCATAATAACCGGTTATATCCAAGGAAGAGGTGAACGGCTATTTTTGAGCTAATTTCATCTGTTATTAAATATTTTTTTACCGCCCTGATTTATCTTTTTATTTTTTGGATTGCCCGTTTGATATATTTAGATATTAGCAGTATGTATCGTTTTCGTCCCTCTTCTCAAAACAATCAACCTTATTTAAAGCTGATTAATCGGCGGGACCGATTGCCTTTTAAAGTTGAGGAGAGTTATACCTTAGCTGAGCAAAACATTATCGGACGGTCACCGAAAAATGAAATTGTATTAAATGATCCCTATATATCCGGTATCCACGCTCGAATCTGGGAAGCGGGAGGAGTCTATTTTATGGAGGACTTAGGCAGTAAAAACGGATCCTATTTAAACGGGGAACGCATCTCCGGGCCTTTTACCCTGAGAAACGGTGACAGAATATCCTTAGGGCAGGTGGAGTTTTTATTTGTCTCAGAGCAAAAGTGAGGTGACCTAAGTGTCGGTATTAAAAAATTACCGCAGCCCGGTTAACATTGTCGCTTTAATTAATGTCATTGCTTTCGGCCTGTTATCCCTATATCAAGAATCTTTTAGCAGCAGAATACTGATTGCCGGCAGTTTAATGGTAGTTTTTGTTTATGTAGCTAATATTTTGGTAATTAAGCTGAAATTTGAAGATGAAATCCTGTTTTTGACGGTATCTATGTTGGTTACTTTAGGCATTATTATTATTTACCGTCTTGATCCAGTGCTGGGATGGAAACAAATCACCTGGTTTATTATAGGTAATTTGATATTTTTCTGCACTGCATTGATTTACCGGAAGATAAATATTTGGGAATCCCTGGTTTACATTTATCCCTTAGTTTCTCTTGCCTTATTTTTGTTGACCATGTTTTTCGGGACTATGGTAAAGGGTGCCACTAACTGGATTTTTTTCGGCGATTTTAGTTTTCAGCCTTCGGAAATAATGAAACTGGTATTTATTTTTTTTATTGCCGCATATTACAGCAATCCAGAGAAACTCACTATAAGGGATCTAAAGATATTTAAGAGAACCGTTAATGTTGAGAGCAAGTGGGTTTTTATGGGGTTGGCTTATTTGCAAATGGGGTTATTGGTCATTCAGCGGGAATTGGGGACTCTCTTGTTATTGTTTTCCATCTATATGGTTTTAACCTACATATATGATTATAGCAGAAAATTTATTTTAATTAACGGTGGTTTATTTGTCCTGGGAGCATTTATGAGCGTTAAACTTTTACATTATGTACAGGTGCGTTTAGTTGCTTGGCTTAATCCTTGGGCAGACATCGCCGGTAAAGGGTACCAGATTGCCCAGTCTCTTTTTGCCATTGGATCAGGTGGCTTTTGGGGTACGGGAATCGGATTGGGTCAACCTCACTATATTCCGGAAGTGCATACAGACTTTATTTTTTCCGCCGTCTGTGAAGAGTTAGGGGTTTTTGGCGGCGTCGGCGTCATTTTGTTATTCTTAATTTTAGTTTACCGGGGTATAAAAATTGCTTTGGGCATCGGCGATTCTTTCCATAGAGCTGTTGCTTTAGGGATTGCCTTGATGTTTGGTTTTCAGTCTTTTATTATAATTGGAGGAGTAATTAAACTAATTCCTTTAACGGGGATTACTCTTCCTTTTATCAGTTATGGAGGAAGTTCTTTAACAACAAGTTTTCTTGCTTTAGGTATCCTCCAAGGGACATCCTCGTCAAAATTCATGGCAGAGGAGGAAATCTATGAAACAGAAGCTGAGTCAGAAGCGGAAGATAAGCTCCAAGCAGAAACAGAATAAAAGAATAATCCATGTTTTAGTTTTAATGAGCTTCTTGTTTTTAACATTGATCATTTATTTAACATATTTTGAACTTTTTATAAAAGATAATATTATTTCCAGTTCTTATAACCGGCGACTTTGGGAGAGGGAGGATAAAATTGTCCGGGGGGAAATTTTTGATCGCAAAGGAGTATCCCTGGCACATAACGAAATAGTAGGAAATGAGCAGGAAAGGGTTTATCCTTTCGGACCATTATATAGTCATGTGATCGGATATAATTCAACTACCTATGGAAAATCCTTGCTGGAGGCTAAATATAATGACCAGTTGTTAAACATCAACCCCTTAAATCCGGTTACGGATTTAAGAGACAAATTGACCGGGTCAAGAAGTTTTGGGAATAATTTATATTTGACCATTGACCATAAGTTGGAAAAAAGGGCCTCTGAATTAATGGGCCGTCGCAACGGTGCTGTGGTTGCCCTTCACCCCCAAACAGGAGAGATTCTGGCTCTGGTTAGCAAGCCTGATTTTAACCCGGCCGAGAGTTCCTTGGAAGAAAGATGGCATGAGCTGATTGAATCGGAAGAAAATCCTCTTTTACCCCGGGCAACTCAGGGACTATATGTTCCCGGGTCCACTTTTAAGGCGGCGGTAAGCTTAATGGCTGTGGATAAGGGACTGGACAACAAAACCTATGAAGATACGGGCAGTATTATTATTGACGGTAAGAAAATTGAAAACCACGGGAAGAAGGCTTACGGAACATTGGATTTGGAAAATGCTCTGGCTGTTTCCAGTAATACCGTATTTGCCCGTATCGGGGTGGAATTAGGGGAGGAAAATTTAAATGATTTAGCCCGTCAATTAGGCTTGGGAAAAAAAATATCTTTTGATATCCCGTTGAGTACCAGCCGTTTTGATTATAAAAATATGGGTAAAACAGATCAAGCAGCAGTGGGAATAGGCCAGGGAAAGATTCTGGTCACTCCTTTGCACATGGCTTTGATAACAGGTGGTATTGCCAATAACGGAGTGGTAATGAAACCCTACTTGGTGGACCGGGTTGTGACAGCTAACGGCTTTATTCTAAAAGACCGGGAACCGGGTGAGTTTTTTCGCCTGGCTGACCCGGATACGGCAAAGCGGGTTAAGGAGATGATGAAAGGGGTAGTAGATAAAGGGACCGGCAAAAATGCCAAAATCTCTGGTGTTAGTGTTGCCGGAAAAACCGGTACGGCTCAGAACGAGTTAACAGCTCAGGGTGAGAATAAAGAGCATGCCTGGTTTATTGGCTTTGCTCCTGTGGAAAACCCCCAAATAGCAGTATCGGTAATTCTGGAGTACAGCGGGTCGACCGGCGGGGGACAGGCTGCTCCCATTGCCCGGGAATTAATGGTACAGTGGCTGAAAGAGCAAGGATTAATGTAGAGGAGGGCTATATGACGAAAAGATCAGTAAAAAGAGTGGCAGCGGTGCATGATTTATCCGGTTTTGGGCGGACTTCCCTGGCTGTGGTCATTCCTATTTTATCTACCATGGGGATTCAAGTGTGTTCTGTACCGACGGCTGTTTTATCTACCCATACGGGAGGGTTTAAAGATTATACATTTGTGGATTTAACAGATTATTTGGAAAGTTATTTTAATCATTGGAAAAAGATAAATCTTGATTTCGACTGTATTTATACCGGCTTTTTAGGATCATCTAAACAGATTGATATTATTGGGAATTTTATTGAGGACTTCGGGAAAAATCCGGATACTCTGGTAGTAGTGGATCCGGTCCTGGGGGATAACGGAAAATTGTACAGTACCATGAATGATGAAGTGGTTGCCCAAATGAAAAAGTTGGTAAGAAAAGCTGATATTATTACCCCCAACTTTACTGAAGCTGCCTTTCTTTTAAATAAGCCTTATCGAACGGATATTAAGATATCTGAACTGAAACGGTGGCTTTATGAATTATCCCAAATGGGTCCGGAAAAAGTGGTGATAACCAGTGCGCCGGCCTGCGGGGTGGCAAAAACTACAAATGTAGTGGCATATAATCGGGAAGACCGGCGGTACTGGAAGGTCAGCTGTGTTTACATTCCCGCCCACTATCCCGGGACAGGAGATGCTTTTACCAGTGTGTTGGTAGGCAGTTTGCTTCAGGGGGATAATTTACCCATTGCCTTGGACCGGGGCGTACAATTTATTACCGGAGCAATCAGGGCAAGCTATGGTGCTTCATATCCGAAAAGGGAAGGGGTATTATTAGAGCGGGTTTTAGGTAACCTAAATATGCCCTTTATTATTAGCAGCTATGAAATGATAGATTAGGAAAAAATTTTCCGTTTTTAAATTTTTTCTCTTGTCAAAAAGAAGATAGCATGCTAATATACATATAGGGGGTAGGGGTATAGACCGATATTTAGGGAGGTGATTTTATGAAACTTCATATTCAGGAACAAGCCAAACCGGAATTAAGCCAGTACATGGGGAAAACCATTCGGATATACAGCAGCGGTGCCGGTTGAGGTGGGCCAAGATTGGCTATGGCTCTGGATGAGCCGAAAGAAAGCGATATAAAATTTGAACAAGAAGGATTAACCTTTGTCGTTGATAAACAATTAGCCAATTATCTTCCCTATGTAACCGTCGGCTATAGAAATAGTTGGTTAGGGAAAGGTCTGTTTGTAGAGTCAGGACGGTTTGGTTGTTAAAAAATCCTCCTCATGAGGAGGATTTTTTATGCCCAGGTTCCCCTGGCCACTGAGTGAGGTGTCCTGCCTGGAGGATTACAAGCAGCTGGTTTCCCTGATATTTAGCTTCTGCAAAAACGTCAACTAAATAAAAGGTTAATGCCATTTTCATCCCACCTTTAAACCTCTTAAAATTGGAGGAGCTTAATAAATACTACTCCCAGAATAGTCAGGCTGATTCCGATAATCTTTTGTTTCAAATGCCATCTTTCTTTAAGTACCAGAATACCGATGATAATGGTTAGAACAGTTGTTAATTGGGTCAACGGCCCTACCACGGAAAATTCTCCGCCGGTTTGATAAGCCCGGTATAAAGCTAGGGTGGAAACCATTTGAAAACAGCAGCTTAAAAGGATTAAGTAGGTGGATTTTTGGGCCTTGATCAGAGGCTTGATTTTTTTAAAAGTCCCGGGAAGAAAAATCACTATAAATATTGGGGGGATAGTATAAATAATTACCTGATACATAACCACGGAAAAGTAGTTTAAAGCATATTTATCCAGGGCATATGCACAACTGATTAAAAAAGCGTATGCCAGAGTATAAAGATGGAGTTTTGTAAACCCCTTGAATTGTCCCTTTTCCCAATAAATTACGGCTATACCGAAAAAAATAAGGAAGACGCCGATAAACTTACTAAGATTCAAAACTTCTTGAAAAAAAATCATTCCTAAAAACATGGACCAAATAGAGCGGGTAGTGGAAACTATTTCCACCTGGCTTATTTCAATTAATTTTAAGGCGTGATAAAATAACACCATACATGCGCTGTATAGAACACTGGAGAGAAGCACTGCTGCCCAAGCTCTTATGTCTAAAGAGAATACTACATCTTCAAATAAAAGAAAAGGAGCGGAAATTACACCGACTAGGAACAAAAAAACGGCACTAAAAGCGGTGGAGTCCACTTCTTCGTTTTTTAAAGCCAGCTTTTGCACTATTTTTGATACTGTATTGGTGCATATATATATTAATACTAGGGGAAACCAGCTGAGACTCATGATGTATGCTCCTGAAATATTTGATCAACCTCAGTATATCAAATAATAGCGCTTTTTGGTATGATAAAAGTAAATTAAATGGTATTTTAACTATTAGTTTTTAAGGATTAAGGAAACCGGAGTGATAATTAAATGGGAAAGGTAAAAACAAACGCTATGCGCATTCTCGAAACCAGGGGTATTTCATACCGGGCTTTGAGTTATGACAGCAGAGACGGCAAAATTGACGGGGTATCTGTAGCCCAAAAAGTGGAGCGAGATCCTAAGACTGTTTATAAAACACTGGTAACCCAGGGGAACAGCGGAGGGGTCTATGTATTTATAATTCCGGTGGAAGGTGAACTGGACCTGAAAAAGGCCGCTGCCACAGCTGGAGAGAAGAAAATAGAAATGATTCCGGTAAAAGATATTTTAAAGTGGACAGGTTATATCAGGGGTGGGTGCTCCCCTATCGGGATGAAGAAAAATTATCCCACTTTCATTGCACAAGAAGCTTTAAAATTTCAGAATATTATTGTCAGTGGAGGCAGAATTGGGATACAAATCGAAATTGAAGTGAAAGACCTGCTGACAATAACGGAGGCAGCTGCCGCCGACCTTTTGAAATAACCCTGGGAAATTCAAATTTATCATTTCCATATATTTCCTGAAATAGTATTATCATATGTGGTGAATATTATAGGCATGTTAAAAAGAACGCGCTAAAACATGGTTGAGTTTTAAATGCCTTCTTTTTAATGAAAACATAAGTACTTTAGGGAGGCTATTAATTTGCAAGGTAAAGTTAAATGGTTTAATGCGGAAAAAGGTTTTGGCTTTATTGAGAGTAATGAAGGAGGAGATGTTTTCGTCCATTTTTCGGCTATTCAAACGGACGGGTTCAAAACATTGGAGGAAGGCCAAACGGTGGAGTTTGATATTGTCAATGGACACCGTGGACCCCAGGCGGCTAATGTTACCTTGGTTTAAACTAAAACAGTAAGTCTTCAGGGCCTCTCAAATTATAGGGAGAGCCCTTTTTCTTCAATAAGGGATCGGGGTTATCAGAAGCACCACCGGGTAAGAAACCATGGAAAAAACCTAGTTAATAAACAATAATACCAGGAGCCTGTGAGGGTTCCTTTTTTACACTTAGAAAGAGATCTGATATCGAACTTTTTCTGATAAGTGATACAATATAAAATACTGTATTTTATCTTTAGAAAACTATTAGAAATCATTTTGGAGTATTACAATGAGAAAGATTGAGCATGAAAAGCAGGTCTATTTACTTATGACCCTGGCTGCCTTTTTTTGGGCCGGCGCATTTGTTGGAGGGAAAATTGGAGTCCAAGAACTACCCCCTGTGACATTGACATTTTTTCGCTTTCTTTTGGCCACTTTTATTTTTTTCCCTATGATGATAAAAACAGAGGGGGATTCCTGGCGGATTAAGAGAGCAGATATACCGGATATATTTTTTTTAGGTTTGACCGGAATGGTTGGTTACCATGTATTATTCTTTTTATCTTTAAAGTTTACCAGTGCTGTTAATACTGCTTTGATCAGTGCCGTCAGCCCGGTGATTACTACCTTATTGGCTTGTTTTTTGGCAGGAGAAGTATTGGGTGTAAAGAGATGGTTCGGTGTAATCATTGCTTTTTTGGGGGTATTGTTAACTATATCTGAGGGGAATTGGGAGGTTTTTAAAAATTTATCCTTCAATATTGGGGATTTATTTATGATCGCTGCTTCTCTTTGTAAATCTGTGTATATAATTGCCAGCAGGAAAGTTAGCCGAAGGATTTCCCCCATTGTCATTACCGCTTATTCCTTTTTGGTATGTACTATTGTCTGTTTTCCTTTGATGATTTTAGAACATCCGGCCGGTATTTTACCCCATGTTTCATGGTCGGGTTGGATGTCCGTATTATACATGGCTGTTTTCCCTTCTTGTTTCAGTTATTTTATTCAACAAATATCCATTAAGTCGGTAGGGGCCAGTAAAACAACTATTTTTGAAAACCTGACACCGGTATTTACAATTATTCTTTCCGCAGTCATTTTAAGTGAGGCGATAACATTAATCAAATTGATCAGTGCCGGTATTATTATTGCCGGGGTATATATAAATTCTGTCCATAACAGTCAGTCTAAGGAGAAAATCCAGACAGGAGGTCAACAGATGATACGGGAATCGGAACAAAAGGTTTATGATGTTTTGGAACAATTAGGCATCAAATACGAAAGACATGAACATAAGGCGGTATATACCATGGAAGAGCTGAATCTGGCTGATTTGGGAATCAAGGGTGAGGATTGCAAGAATCTTTTCATCAAAAATAGAAAGGGAAATCAGCATTATTTGGTGATAGTGCCAAGTGCTCAGCGGATTGATTTAAAAAAGCTGGGAGAAAAAATCGGAGCGGTAGGTTTAAGTTTTGCCTCTGAAGAACGATTGAAAAAATATCTGGGACTTACCCCCGGTGCCGTAAGCCCTTACGGGTTAATTAATGACAAGGACAAAGAAGTGCAAGTGGTTGTGGATGAAAGTCTTACTTCTGCGGATTATGTAAATTTTCACCCCAACGTGAATACAGCTACTATTACCGTATCTGCCCAGGACTTTTTTCGTTTTTTAAAATGGTGCGGAAACAAGGTTTTCTATGTAAACCTGCTCTAACCATAACCATGACAGGGGACGGTTCTTTGGCACATTTTCCCAAATAATGTCAGTTGATGTGTCAAAGAACCGTCCCCTGTCACATTGCTGTTGTAAGGGTAGACATAATGATTTCAATATGATATCATAATAGTATCAAAAACAGGAAAGGGGTAGGTTCGATGACTGAACACGGAGCATGGAAGATAAATGGTTTCCTGGCCTTATTATTATTAATTGGATTGATCGGGGGAGCAGTATACTTTTTTGTAGCTACCAAGTTTGTCCTGGGAGGGGTGTTAATCTTTTTAGCACTGGTGGTTTCTGCCGGGATTATAATTGTTCAACCGAATCAATCAAAAGTAATCACCTTTTTTGGCCGTTATATAGGCTGTGTCAAAGACGCCGGATTTTGGTTTATTATTCCTTTTTCTTTGCACAAAAAGGTGTCATTAAGGGTGCGCAATTTTAACAGCAAAACTCTTAAAGTAAATGATGTGGATGGAAATCCCATTGAAATTGCAGCGGTAGTGGTATTTAAGGTGATAGATTCCGCCAAGGCGATATTTGATGTGGACGACTATGAAAAGTTTGTGGAAATACAGAGTGAAACCGCTCTTAGGCATGTTGCCACCAGATATCCTTATGATACCTTTCAAAATAAGGGATATTCCCTCCGGGGCAATGCGGAAGAAATTGCTCAGGAATTGGCGCGGGAGCTTCAGGAAAGATTGTCTGTAGCAGGGGTGGAAGTTTTGGAAGCTCGCCTGACTCACCTGGCTTATGCAACGGAAATTGCCAGTGCCATGCTTCAACGGCAGCAGGCGTCAGCAATTTTAGCCGCACGTCAGATCATAGTGGAGGGCGCTGTCAGTATGGCCCAAATGGCTATTTCTCAGCTGGAAAAAGACGGTGTGGTGGAGTTGGATGAGGAACGTAAGATGGCGATGATAAATAACTTAATGGTTGCTATTGTATCAGACCGGGCCGCTCAGCCAATAATTAATACCGGCAGTCTTTATTAGGGTTTACCATGGCAGCGAAAAAGAGTTTTCTTTTAAGAATTGATCCCAAACTTTATGAATTATTAGAGCGCTGGGCTGCGGACGAGATGCGCAGTGTCAATTCCCATATAGAATATTTACTGCGCTCTGCACTACAAAAATCCGGTCGTTTACCGAAAAAAAATTAACAAATTTTTTTAAAATAATATTGACATTTAGGTATTTAAATACTACAATGTAGATATCTCGGAAAAATAAATAAAAATCGGAGGGGTTAATTCATGGGTATGTTTTGTTATCAATGTCAGGAGACGGCTAAAGGAACCGGTTGCACTATTAGAGGGGTATGCGGCAAAACTGATGATGTAGCTAAAATGCAGGATTTACTGATTTATGTCCTTAAAGGTATTTCTGTTTACGGAGTGAAAGCCCGCAAAGCTGACAATATCGATGATGAAACGGACAAATTCATTATGGAAAGCTTATTTTCCACCATTACCAATGTTAATTTTGATAAAGAATATTTCATTGACAGGATTAAGCAGGGTTTGGCCATACGGGATAAGATGAGAGAAACTCTGGCCAAAAACGGAATTAAATTGGATGCTGATTTACCTGATGCGGCCCTTTGGATTCCGAACACCCCGGAAGAATTAGAAGAAAAAGCGGATGCCGTGGGAGTTTTGGCGACGGAAAATGAAGATATCAGGTCTTTAAGACAATTAATTACTTACGGTGTAAAAGGAATGGCGGCATATGCCAAGCACGCTTATGTGCTAGGTTATGAAAATAAGGAAATAATGGGCTTTATGCAAAAAGCGTTAGCCGCCACCCTGGATGATACCCTTGGTGTTCAGGAATTAGTGGATTTAACCATGGAAACCGGGAAATACGGGGTTGATGTGATGGCCTTATTGGATCAGGCCAATACCGCTACCTATGGTCATCCCGAGATTACCAAGGTCGATATCGGAGTACGGAATAATCCGGGAATTCTCATCAGCGGCCATGACTTAAAGGATTTGGATGAGTTATTGCAGCAGACTGAAGGTACCGGAGTGGATGTATATACTCATGGGGAAATGCTTCCTGCCCAATATTATCCGGCCTTTAAAAAATATGCTCATTTTGCGGGAAACTATGGTAATGCTTGGTGGAAACAGGATAAGGAATTTGAATCTTTTAACGGGCCGATTTTAATGACCACAAACTGCCTGATTCCTCCTAAAGATTCTTATAAGGATCGGGTGTATACCACCAGCGTAGTTGGTTTCCCGGGACTTAAACACATTCCGGACGGAGAGAACGGTAAGGGTAAAGATTTTTCCCAAATCATTGAACATGCTAAGAAATGTGATCCTCCAAAAGAAATTGAAAAGGGAGAGATTGTCGGAGGCTTTGCCCATCACACAGTTTTGAGTCTGGCGGATAAGGTGATTGAAGCCGTCAAATCCGGAGCCATCAGAAAATTCATTGTTATGGCCGGTTGTGACGGGAGGATGAAAAGCAGAGACTATTACCGGGAATTTGCGGAAAAACTTCCCCATGATACAATAATCCTTACTGCAGGCTGCGCCAAATACAAGTATAACAAACTGGATTTAGGGGATATTGGGGGCATTCCCCGGGTGTTGGATGCCGGGCAGTGCAACGACTCTTATTCCTTGGCTGTGATAGCTTTAAAATTAAAAGAAGCCTTCGGCTTGGATGATGTAAATAAGCTTCCTATTTCGTATAATATCGCTTGGTATGAGCAGAAGGCTGTAATTGTACTATTAGCCCTCCTTTACCTAGGTGTAAAAAATATTCATCTGGGACCGACTCTGCCGGCTTTTCTCTCACCTAATGTAGCTTCAGTCTTAGTAGAGAAATTCGGTATTTCAGGAATATCTAATGTGGAAGAAGATCTGAAAAAGTTAGGTTAATTAAGTCGAGAAAATGGGGATAATAGAACAAAAAACTATTATCCTCTTTTTCATATAATTCATATAAATTTGAAAGAAAAATATGCAAGCGAAATATAAACTGGATTTGAGGTGTTAGGAAGTGCCAGGAATAGTGCATATTTCTGAAACAATTTCATTGGCGCTCCATAGTATGGTTTTTATCGCCGACAGCGGCAAGGATATTGTCAATGTTAAAGAAATTTCCGCTGCCATGGGATGTTCTGAGGCTCATTTGGTAAAAGTGTTGCAAAGATTGGTACGGGCAGGATTCTTATATTCCATGCGCGGGCCTAAAGGGGGTTTCGGATTGACCAAAAAACCGGAAAGCATTACCTTGCTTGATATTTATCAGGTATTTGAAGGTTCCCCGGCTTTAACAGGCTGCCCGACCCATCACCAGTCCTGCCCTTTTAAATCTTGTGTTTTCGGGGGATTGCCTGGAAAACTTAATCAAGAATTTATGGCATATTTAAGTCAGAAGAAAATCAGCGAATTTTGCTGTAAGGATTTTTTTTAAACTTTTAAACTTTCATTTAGATAGATGAGATAATTTTTCAGAGCCTGTGTCTTTATTAAGGCATGGGCTTATTATTTTTCCATTATCTAATTAAAGCAGGATTATTATCCAGATATGTGGAATAAGTATTAAAGGTGTAGAGAAATCTGTTCGTCTAAATTGGAAGGAGGTAATTCATGAACATTGCTTTTTTCCTAATTCCCAAAAGCGAAATCGTATATTTGTCTCCGGAATGTACCATGCGTCAGGCATTGGAAAGAATGGAGTATCACCGCTATAGCGCAGTCCCTATTATTGACAAAGAAGGAAAATATTTTGGCACCATTACAGAAGGGGATTTACTCTGGCAATTAAAAAATTCTTTAAACGGCAAATTGGAGAATACGGAAAAAGTGCTTCTTAAAGATGTACCTCGGAGAATAAAAAACAAGCCGGTACGAATTGATGCCCGTTTGCAAGATCTATTGTCCTTGGCGATTTTTCAAAACTTTGTTCCGGTGGTTGATGATTATGATACTTTTATTGGCATTATTCGACGCCGCGAAATAATAGAGTATTATGCAGGATGTTTGTTAGAAAATAAGTCCGATCATTGAATTAAATGCACCCTCATTTCGGTAATTTGAAAGAGGGTGCTTATTTTTATGAGAACTTATAATTAGCTCTTTAGGCCTACCAACGACGAGTGCTGCCACCGCCTCCGGAAGAACCGCCGCCAAAACCACCTCCACCAAAGCCACCGCCGCCTCTCCCGCCGCCACCTCCGCCTCGCCGGAGGGAACTGAGAATGGCCCAGGTAACCATGCCGCCCAGAAAACGAAAATCAAGGTAAATTAAAACTAATATCCCCAATACAATGGTGATGGTTACCCAAGGGGGCAACTCCACCGGGAGGTCTTCTTCCGTTGACATATGGGGAACAGTTATATTCCCGGATAATTGGACCTGGTATTCTTCAGCGATGATACCGGCTAAAACCAAATAACAATCATAAATTCCTTCGTCAAAGTCACCTGCTTGAAATTTCGGTATCAGGTAATTGTCTTGAATTCGGCCGGTTTTGCCGTCAGGCAGGGCACCTTCCAAACCATAGCCCACCTCAATTCTGGATTGTCTCTCCTGAGGGGCAATCAATAATAAGACGCCGTTATTTTTTTCCTTATTCCCAATACCCCAGGACCGGAATAAGCCAATGGCATAATCCTCAATGGGCATTCCATCCAGGCTGCTGACTGTGACCACTACCAGTTGAGCCGTAGTTTTTTTATCCAGTTCCTCCCCAATTGCCAGCAACCTTGCTTCTGTTTCCGGGGACAGGAGATGGGCGAAATCTTGCACATAGATATGTGCCGACGGGCGCTGGGGAAAGGCAGTTGCCTCCTGGACAGTCTGGGTTGTCACTAAGCAACATAAGATGAAAACAGGAAGAATCCACCGGAAAAACAGTTTTTTCATTTTAGTCCATCCCCTTAGAATTGCACTTCAGGCACGTTTTGCACTCCTTCATCTGCTTGGAAGTATTCCTTGGCTTCAAAACCTAAAACACCGGAAATAATATTGGTGGGGAATCTTTTAATTCTTGTATTGAACACCTGAACAGCATCATTATAGTCTTTCCGGGCATTAGCAATCCGATTCTCGGTTCCGGCCAGTTCATCCTGGAGCTGACGGAAATTGGCATCCGACTTCAACTGGGGATAGGATTCGGAAATAGCAAGAAGGCGTCCTAAAGCTGAAGTTAACTCTCCATTTGCCTGTGCTAAATCTCGTGGGCCCTCAGCGCTTAATAATTTGCTCCTTGCTTCCGCCACCGCCGTAAAAATTGTCTGTTCTTGAGCAGCATATCCTTTCACGGTGGCTACTAGGTTGGGAATTAAATCCGCCCTTCTTTGCAGTTGGTTTTCCACTTGACTCCACTTGCTGTTGACATCTTCATTTAAACCAACCAAACCATTATAAACGGAGAAAATGCCAAACAGTATTAAAACTACTATTCCGAGAGTAATTATCAGGCCTCTTTTCAATTTATTTCCTCCTTAGCCAGTGTTTTTAAATATCCCTGTTTTTTATATCATTTTTAGTATAAATAAATAAAAAAGAAGGGTCAATAAAAGTTTCCGGGCCAGATAAAAAAATAATAAAGGAAGAATTCCATATACATAGAATACATTTAAATAAAGATGTGGTTTTAATGAAAACTAAGGCGCTGGAGGGAGATATATGGAACTAATTAATACCTATCCGTTGCTGGCATATTTATTTGTTTTCTTTGCCAGGGTAATTGATGTATCATTAGGAGTCTTTCGTTTGTTACTCCTAACCCGTGGCTATGCTATTCCGGCAGCGGTGATTGGATTTGTGGAGGTAAGTATTTTTGTTTTAGCCCTGGGAACTGTTTTTTCCGGCGGCCTAACGGACTATGTAAAAATAATTGCATATGCCGGTGGCTTTGCCACAGGTAATTTAGTAGGAATAAAAATTGAGGAATACATGGCAGTAGGTTATGTAGTAATACAAATGTTTCCTAATGAGGAGCAAAGCGCACAATTAAGGGAGTTATTAAGAGAAAAAGGTTACGGGGTCACTGCCATCCCCGGTGAAGGCAAGTGGGGACTCAGAGAGATTTTGGTTGCCACAATAAAAAGAAAGGACTTAAAAGATATTATAAAGATTATGAATCAGGTTTCCCCGGATATTTTCTTTAACATATCCGATATTCGTACTATTCACGGTGGAATATTTCCGAGAAAAAGAGCCTAAAACTTTTTCTGACAATAACATAAGCTATACACAGGTATACCTGAATGCAGTAATGACTAGGGTGTTAAAGTACGATATAGTTTTTGTTGATGATCTTTGAATTTTTGAAATAATATTTTGAATAAGGGAGTGGGGTGAAAACTGTTTGGTTCAAAATACCGGTAAAATAATCAGAAAGATTCGAGAAGCTAAGAATATCTCCCTTTCCGCTCTTGCAAGAGATATAAAAGTTTCCAAAAGTTTAATATGCCAGGTGGAAAAAGGTGAGATTCTTCCATCACTTTCTACACTGGAGAAGATTGCCGTGTCATTAGAAGTTCCTATTACTGATTTTTTTAAGCTGGAAGATGAATTAACGGAAAAGAATTATGGTAATATAGTCCGGAGAGATAAGCGTGTAAAGTTGTCCATACCGGATTCGGCAACGGTTTATTATTTATTAACACCAAATCTTCATGCTAATTTAGAATTTTTAATAGTAGAGTTTCCTCCTTGTTCCGACAGTACCGGACGTGATACCTTCAGGCATGAGGGGGAAGAGTATTTTTTGGTTTTGGAAGGTGAGTTTACATTAAAAGTTGAAAATGAAACTTATATTTTGTATGAAGGTGACAGTGGCTATTTCGACAGTAACAAGAAACATCTTTTTGTCAATAATACAGACAAAAAAGCCAGGCTGTTGGTGGCTGCTACACGGAAATAAACATTTCCATATTTATAGGCTTTTTGGATCCGTTCATTAAACATTAACGGATTTTTTATTTTTTTAAATTTTGCAGGAAAAATAAAACAAATGAAGAATAATATTGAAGTCGTTCAGTATATATTAACGAAATGTTTATTATTAGGAGGAATGGAAATATGGAATACTTAAAGAAACAGATTGAGGTAGGAATCGAAGAAGATCGGAATAGATTAAAGGAAATAGTAACAGAGATTATTCAAAATGTCAGGGAAAAAGGAGATCGAGCCTTAGTTGATTATAATACCAAGTTCGACGGAAATGCCAGAAAAGATTTGCTTGTAACCAGGGAAGAAATTGATGCTGCATATCAGGAAGTTGACAGTGGATTGATCAATGATATGAAAATAGCTGCCCGTAACATCGAAGAGTTTGCGAAAAAACAAAAAAGCACCATTAGTGATCTAGAAGAAACTGAGATCACCCCGGGGGTATTCTTAAGTCACAGGGTTATTCCCATAGAAAGTTGTTGTTGTTATGTGCCGGGAGGACTTCACCCTCTCTTTTCCAGTGCTCTGATGTTGGCTATTCCCGCTAAAGTTGCCGGAGTGAAAAGAATTGCCGCTTGCACTCCTGCCATGCGCGGTACAGAAAAAGTTCATCCGACTACTTTAGTTGCTTTGGATATTGCCGGAGTAAACGAAATCTATGTTGTTGGCGGAGCCCACGCCATTGCTGCTTTTGCCTATGGAACTCAGCAGATAAATCCGGTAGATATCATTGTGGGACCGGGTAATCAATATGTGACTGAAGCTAAACGCCAGTGTTACGGGCAGGTGGGCATCGACTTTCTGGCTGGACCAAGTGAAGTTTTGGTAATTGCTGATGAGAGTGCCGATGCCGAAGTAATTGCATCTGATCTTTTGGCTCAGAGTGAGCATGATTTAAAGGCGGCAGCTATCCTGGTCACTACCAGTAAGAAACTGGCGGAGAAAGTGATAGAAACCGTCGAAAAACAATTAGAGACCTTAGAAACCGCTGATGTGGCAAGGCAATCATGGGAAAAATACGGCATTGTTGCAGTTGTAGATTCACTGGAAGAGGCCTGCGCTTTTTCCAATCAATATGCTCCCGAACATTTGGAGATTCAGACCCGGGAGAATAAACGGATTATACCTCTGTTAACTAATTACGGGTCCATGTTTGAAGGTGAATTGGCTGCGGAGGTATTCGGGGATTATGTGGCCGGAACCAATCATACTCTGCCCACATTGCGCGTAGCCCGTTATTCAGGCGGTCTTTTTGTCGGTACATTTTTGAAGATCTGCACCAGTCAAAGGCTGACCCCAAAAGGTCTTGCGAGTATTGCGAATGTAGCAGAAAGGATGGCCAGAGCGGAAGGATTACACGCCCACGGAAATGCCGCCGCGATTCGCTGGAAGCTTTTAAAATAGGCAGCGCATGATTGGCATTGGCTGATTAAATGAACATGGCCCCAAAATTTCTCTTGACTTCCGGTCCGGATTTTAGGATAATAGTATTTAAATTAATACTGTGATAGAGGTGCGGGAATTATCAGTACGTATTCAGAGTAGGTCGGCAATGATGAATACGGAAAGGAATAACCGCCGAAGTATAGGTAAGGGACCAATTACTTATACTGGGACTGTATTTAAGAGATGCAGTACTGTCACCTTTTGTAGGTGGAGCGCTATCTAACCAAAAAACTGAAAGAAAGCTTTTCAGGCGGTTATGATTTGCTCATAGCCGTTTTTATTTTGTGGTTTTGATATCCTACATATAGGCGGACAAAGCAGCTGCAGTAAAAATAACTATAATTCAGGAGGAATTTTTGTGGCAAAGAAAACCATACCTTTTAGCAAAGATCAGTTGGAGGAGATTATCAATGAGTTCGGCACTCCATTTCATATTTATGTGGAACAAGATATTAGGGAGAATGCCCGGAAACTAAAACAGGCTTTTTCCTGGGCTCCCAAGTTTAAAGAGCATTTTGCAGTTAAAGCCACACCCAACCCGTATATTATGAAGATTCTAAAAGAAGAGGGTTTCGGGGCGGATTGCAGTTCACTTTCAGAATTAATCCTGGCTGAAAAGGTTGGGATCAGAGGTGAAGAAATTGTTCTTAGCTCCAATAATACTCCGGCAGAGGAGTTTCAAAAAGCCATTGAACTGGGGGCAATTATTAATTTAGACGATATCAGCCATATTGAGTATTTGGAAAAATGGGCCGGGTTTCCTGATTTAATTTCTTTTCGCTATAACCCGGGACCTTTGCGCGGAGGGGGGAACAACTTTATTGGAGAGCCTGAGGAGGCAAAGTATGGTTTAACCAGGGAACAAATTTTCAGGGCTTTTCAGATCATGAAGGAGAAGGGAGCAAAACGTTTCGGCCTCCATACCATGGTTATCTCCAATGAATTGGACCCGAATTATTTTATTGAAACAGCCAATATGATGTTTGATTTGGTAATTGACATTTATGAAAGGTTAAACATTAGAATTGAATATGTAAATTTGGGAGGGGGTATTGGAATACCCTATTACCCTGAAGAGAAAAAGGTAGATTTGGATTATGTGGGAGAAGGCATTCGCCGCAGCTATGAGGAGAAAATATCAGCTCGGGGTCTAGGTCCCATTACCATTGCCATGGAAAGCGGACGAATGATAACCGGACCGTATGGATATCTTGTAGCCAGGGTGGTGCATAAAAAAGAAATCTATAAGAATTATGTAGGATTAGATGCTTGCATGGCCAACTTAATGCGTCCGGGTATGTACGGCGCCTACCATCATATTACCGTAGCCGGAAAAGAAGATTGGCCTTTGGATCATGTCTATGATGTTACCGGTTCCTTGTGTGAGAATAATGATAAATTTGCCATCGATCGTGCCCTGCCCCAAATTGATATCGGGGATATTGTTGTGATTCATGATACAGGGGCCCATGGACACGCCATGGGATTTAATTATAACGGAAAGCTGCGTTCGGCAGAGTTATTGTTAAAACCGGACGGCCGGGTGGAAATGATTCGGCGGGCAGAAACTTTGGAAGACTATTTTGCCACATTGGATTTTTCCCGGTTATAAACATTAGGGAACGGTTAAACCGTTCCCTAATGTTTTTTTTATTATCTTTTTACAGTGCTTTGATCTCTTCTTCTAATTCTAAAATCTGTTTCTTCAGTTCCTCCAGCTTTTCCAGGATGGATTCCTTCGGTGCTGTAATTTGGGGCCGGTCGGCGGTACCTGCATTATCACCGCTGTCTTCCTTTGGTTCCTGGACAACTTCATCTGTTTCCGTGTCTTGGGGCAGCCCCTGCTGACCAAAGAATTGGGCGATGGCTTTATCCAGGGATTTTGTCTCGACCATAATTATTCTCTTATCCACGGCAAAAACAATTGCCTGCATTTGGGGAATGGATGCCCCTTGTTTTTCAGCTCTGATATAAATTGGTTCTACATAAATAAACCCGCCTTCCATGGGCACTACCATCAGGTTTCCACGGATAACCTGGGAGCCACCCTGTCCCCACAGGGTTAATTTTCCTGCAATATTGGTATCCTGGTCAATCATACTGTCAATCATGAGCGGGCCTTGGATTTCAATATTTTTCGGTAGATGATAAAGGATCAACTGTCCGTAATTTTCTCCGTCATTTCTTGCGGCTAAAAAGGCGACCATGTTGTTGCGGTGCTGTTCCTCGCGACTGGCCGGAGTAAAGGGCAAGGTTAATACAAATTCGCTTTCTTTTTCACCGGGAAGCTTCATTACGGAATAATAGGCATCCATGTTCCTGGTGCCGGTCTCATCCACTTTTTTCGCAATATCCCAGGTATCTTCCCGGTTATAAAAAACAGAGGGATTGCTGACGTGGTAGTTGATGAGAATTCTGCTTTGGATATTAAACAGATCTTCCGGATAACGAATATGGTTAATTAAATCTGTGGGCATGTCCTTTTTATCCTTAAAAACTCCCGGAAAAATGGCGGAAATTGTCTTGAGGATAGGATCATCTTCATCAAAGGTATAAAAATCCACTGTACCGTGATAGGGGTCGATTACCACCTTCACCGAGTTTCGAATGTAATTCACACCTCCCATGGTGGCGGAATAGGGAAATTTATCGGAATAGGTGTAGGCGTCTACTATCCAATAAAGTTTGCCGTCTGCTCCTACTACAATATAAGGATCGTTGTCATATTTTAAATAGGGCATGAGAGTGCTCACCCGTTCCAGGATGTTCCTTCTCATAAGCAGTTTGCTGTCGGCGGTAATTTCCCGGGCAATATAAAAACGGAAGGTATTAAAATAGGCACTGAGGAAAAGTTTGTTTAAGCCGGACATTTTCAGCCCGGTAGAACCTTGATAGGTATTTTCCGCGTTGCTTTCTCCTACGGGATAATCAAATTCTTTGGCCAAGGTGTTGCCAATGACATAACCATATCTGTCATCATTGGTTAATTCACCGAAGTAAATTCTCGGCTCTTTAATGGTAATTCCGTCAACTTCCGATTGAGGAGGAACGTCTTTCACAATTAATCTGGCATAGCCGGATTCGTCTATCTCATTGGCTAAAGTGGCGCTCACGCCGTAGCCATGAGTATATTTCATGGTTAGGTTAACGAAGGTGCCGGCTTTTTCGGTGAGAGATTTTTCGGAAATTTCCCGGGGAGCCAAAAGTACTTGCCGGTATTTCCCGTCGATGTGATAGCGGTCAATATCAATGCTGTTAAACTGGTAATAATATCTTAAGCCCTGATTTTGAGAAAGTACGGTTTTAAGGGGAATTGGGTCATTCAGCCTGATGTTTTCAATGGTAGATTTATTATTTAAAATATCTTCCCAAGTGATTTTCTCTGTTCCCGGGTACTCTTTATTAATAATGTCATCAATACCGTAAGCCAGCCGGGTAAATTTAATTTCCTGTTCGATATAAGGTTTTTCCCGAACAAATTCGTTGTTACTTACCGTATATTGTACAAGCCCGTGGATTGCTGTACCGGCCACAGTTATTAAAAGGTAAACCAATATTGGTCGGATTACCAGGCGGTGATCATCGATAAAAAAGAAAAGAAAGGCGGCGACAGCACATAAAACGGCTAAGACTGCCAGGATAATGGATAAGGGAATGGTTACATGGATATCGGTGTAACCTGCCCCGTTAACATAACCGGTTTGGGCAAAAAGAATACTGTACATGGATAGGAGCTTCTGCAGTCCGTAAAGGATAAATAAGATGCTGATCAGGCCGGACCAAAACCGGCGGATGCTCCGGGGGATGACTAAGCTGTTTTTTTTAAGGATGTTGCCCCTGATCTTAATTAATCCGGTTAAGGGAAAGAAGAACAGGCTGGCTAAAAAAATCAAAGTTAAGGGCGAAATCAAAGAATTTAGGACAAAATTATAAAAAGGTATCCGAAAAATATAGAAAGAGATATCTTTATTAAAAACGGGGTCGGTAATGTTAAAATTTGTAGAATTAAAGAACTCCAACAGTTTCATCCAGCCGCTTTCCACGGTTTGTAAAGCCAGAAGAAAGCTGAACAGCAGGCTGGCAATTAAAATCACAGGTATCACCTTTTTGCCGCTGATGGGAGTAACGTTAATTGTTTCCGGGGACGAGGCGTCTTTTACAATATGAAAGGAAAAGCGGCGCCAAAAACCCGGGTTTTCCTGCTCGGCCCGCTGAAAAGTTTTAAAAGCGATAAAACCCATGCCAAACAGGATGAGGAAAAAGATGATAAAGGAGACGACCCCAATCAATAGTTTGGCGATAATGGGTGTAGTAAAGAGTTTGCTATAGCCTAAATCGCTAAACCACATGTAATCAACATAAAAGCCGGAAAAAACTTTTATGAATAAAGCCAAAAATACTAAAACAATTATCAAATAAGGCAGACGAAAATTTTTCATTTCTCTATTTGATATCCTCCTTCTTTTACAATGATATTCTCTTAATTATAACAGAAATTTTCTTTGAAAGTGATGTTTGCAGAAATTAAAATTAGCAGGAAAAGTAAGTCACTTGTCGAAAATAAAATTAATAGACAAATTTTAGGAGTTTTAATATGGTAAATGCTATAGATACTCTTTACGATATTATTCAAGCTATTTCTACCCTGGATATAGAAAAATGCCTGGCAAATATTGTCCATAGTGCCTCCATTATCGTAGGTGCTCCCTTTGCCGCGGTATTTATATACCAAAGTGGTTCACTGGAACTTAAATCGTGGGTAGGTGCTCATGTTTCACCGGAAGATTTGTTTTTAATTACACCGGGGAATATTGTGAAAGAAGTTATTAAGCAAAGAAAACTTATCCTGATTCAAGACACGGATACGGTACATAATATTCTTCCCCTGCTGCCTAACAGTCGTTCTGTTTTAGCCGTCCCTCTGGAAATTGACAATAAAATTATCGGGGTATTACTTATCGAGTCAACACGGGTTAACGCTTTTGGGAACAGGGCCCAAAAACGGGTAATCCGGTTAGCGACCCTGGCTGCCATTGCCATAAGCAATGCGGATCTTTTTTATCAATTGGAAGAAAGAAACAGAGAGATTCTTTTAATTAATGAAATGAGTTCGGCTCTACAGAAATGTAACGGGGTAAGGGAAGCATTGGAAGCGGCTGCTCAATATGGTAACAGGTTCTTCCCTTTTACGGAAGGTGTTTTTTTTATGCCCAAGTATGACGCCCATCCTGTAGAGGAAGTAGTACCATGGGGAGGTTTGGATGAAAAGGAAGCAAAAAAAATAATAAATTCCGCAAAACAGAAATTATGTATTCCTTTGAAGGCCCGTGATGAAAATATCGGAATCCTTTATCTAAGGAAGAAAAAGGGTGCTAATTCTAACGGTCTTTTTTTGGATGATTCTCAAAAAAGATTGATTACTACTTTTACGGATCAGATTTCCTTGGCTTTAGATAATTTGAAGTTAAGGGAGATACTTACCTATCAAGCCTTAAGGGATTCTCTCACCGGTTTGTATAATCGCCGTTATATGGAAGAATCTTTAGAAAGGGAATTAAGCAGGGCGAAGCGGAAGAAGGGGACATTGTCCTTAATGATGCTGGATATTGATTTTTTCAAAAGAGTTAATGATACCTATGGGCATAAAGCAGGGGATAAAGTATTAATCAAGCTAAGCCGGATACTGAATACCCATATTAGAAAGGGCGATATTGCATGTCGCTACGGAGGAGAAGAATTTTTAATTATTTTACCTGATGTGGAATTGCCTGTAGCTTATGACAGAGGGGAAAAAATCCGAAAAGTTTTTAAAAACTGCAGTTTTGAGTTGGGGAATCAAAGATTAGGCCCCATAACGGTTTCTATAGGAATAGTAGCTTATCCCACCCATGGGGATGCTCCTCATAAATTGCTCATGGAGGCGGATAAAGCCTTATATAAGGCAAAAATGACCGGGCGGGACCGGGTGGTTATTGGTTATGCGGAGCATAATATCAACTGCTTTTAATTTCCTATAAGAAATTTTAATTGAAGATTTGAAAAAACCAAAGGGTTCGGCCTTAAGGCTGAACCCTTTGGTATAGTTATTATTTTAAATACCGATAAAATGCTGAGTAAACATCTTACCGTATTTGCCCCCGTCAATAATTCCAATACCCACATGGGTAAAGTTTTTATTTAGAATATTCGCCCGGTGTCCTGGACTGTTCATTAAACCATTGTGGGCTCCTTCTACTGTCCGATGACCGGCTAGGTTTTCGCCGGCAGTCCGGTAGGTGATGCCCTGGCTTTTCATCAGGTCAAAGGGTGAACCGTAAGTGGGGGAATTGTGATCGAAATAATTATTGTTAATCATGTCCTGGCTTTTCATTCTGGCTGTTTTCACCAAGCGCATATCAACTTTTAAAGCCGGGAGACCTGCGGCAATTCTTTCTGAATTTACAAGATCCACCATTTTTTGCTCATCGGCAGTTAATCCTGGGGTAGGAGCAGGATTTGTCTCCGGATTAGGAGTTGGTGCCGGTGTGGGAGCAGGAACGGGTTCCGGTTTAGGTGCCGGTACCGGCTGAGGTTTAGGTGCTTGAACCTTACCCTGGGCAGGGTTAAAGTTAAAATATTTGCATATCCAGGAGTTATTCTTTAAAATTGATTCCCACTGGTCAGCATTTACAGTTTGGTACTTTAAAATTTTGGTACATGTGTTTCCGGCATTACCGGTTTCTGCGGCCCATGCCATGGTGGAAAACATCATTATAAACACCATGAGCAGGCACACAAGTAGGCTTAGACGAGATACTCTTTTCATTTGTTATTCCTCCATTCTTTTCCTCTTGTGTTATTTTTTCCGCAAATTGATGTGCAGAAAATTTATGTTTATTATCTTACTATACTTTCCACGAAAATTCTCGAAGTAATTTTTGCTAAGATATTTACAATTTCCCAATTATGTGCTAAAATGCACTTAATTAACCTAAATATTTACTTTATAAGAAAATATTTAATATTATTGTGTGTATAGTTTAATAAGTATACATACCGATAATGGCAAACCCGGCGAAAGCCGGGGACGCAAAGCTACGGGCCTAAGGTCAAAGGACTAAGGTCGCCGGGTTACCGAAGATGTATGATACACGTTGTATAGACGTTTATATACACGTGGTATTTTAACTCTATTTGGTAACCCAAATAGAGTTTTTTGATTATTCAAAATAAATTAAGCAAATATAGAGAACATACCGATAATGGCAAACCCGGCGAAAGCCGGGGACGCAAAGCTACGGGCCTAAGGTCAAGGGACTAGGGTCGCCGGGTTACCGAAGATGTCTGATCATGCGTTTCAACGGAACGCATATTAGCTCTATTTGGTGACCCCAAATAGAGTTTTTTTATTTCCCCCCCCGGTCAATGTCAGGCAAAAGTTTTTGGGGACGGACAAAGGAGGTGCAAATGTTTAATGCCATAAAACTTTTCGTTTATGAGGAAACCGGTCAAGGTGTGACAGAATATGCACTAATTATTCTGCTGGTAGCTATGGCATTGATGGTAACAATAGTGGAATTTGAGGGTAAGTTGTGGGCGTTGTTTAACAAAATTATTTTGGCTTTCCCGTTAGTTTAGCTCATGACAAAATGCATTGGTATTTAAAAATAATTAAAGGAGAGATTGAAAATGATGAACCTGGTAAAAAGATTGTGGAATGAAGAAGACGGTCAGGGTATGACGGAATATGGATTAATTATTGCATTAGTATCTGTGGCCTTGATTATTACGGTGGTGGCTTTTAAGGATAGATTAGTTCAAATTTTTCAGGCTATCACGGATAATAATGATTTAAAAAACGTATTAGAAGGCGAAAGTTAAAATTTAGACATTCTCGACCCCCTTATGACGGCCCTACTGTTCTTAAGTAGGGCCGTCTTAAACAATTTCCTTGATATGAAAATTAACCGGTAGGGATTTACTTTCCGGGATAAAAGAGGTGAAATCATGAGGGATGTACTGCTGTTGGTGACATTGCTGATTTGCCTGTATACGGATTTAAAGAAAAGAAAGATATACAATGCTGTTTTACTTCCTAGTTTGCTTTTAGGTCTTTTTCTTAACTGGTTATATGATGGTCACAGAGGACTCATAAATTCGGAACAAGGTTTTCTGTTGGGATTAGGTTTGCTGCTTATACCTTTTCTTATAGGGGGAGTCGGCGCCGGTGATGTTAAATTATTGGCAGTGATTGGAGGGATCAAAGGTACGGAATTTGTGTTTTTAACTTTTTTAGGTACGGGAATAGCCGGAGGCATTATTGCTCTGGGAATTTTAATTTACCAGCGCAGATTGGGAGAAACTTTACGCAATTTGGGCCGGGGTCTGTTGATTTTAGTGATAAGCAGGTTCCGGGTGGCTGCTTTTGGTGTAGACGATGAAAAGAATTTATACCCTTATGGTGTGGCCATATCCCTAGGTGTGATGACGGCTTATGCGGTCGGGGTGATATAATGCCCAAGTTAATAAAAATACTTAAAAACTGTTCCGGCCAAGCTATAGTGGAATTGGCCCTGATTCTTCCCATATTATTACTCTTATTCTTTGGGATCGTGGAATTCGGCAGAATTTTTTCCACCCAGCTGTTAGTGACTAGCAGTGCCCGGGAGGCTGCTAGGGAAGCCGTGGTAGGGGCGGGAGATGAGGCCGTAGTTCTTTCTGCTAAAAACAGAGCCTCAATTCTTGACGATGCCAGGATGGAGATTTATATTTCTCCCGAAGAGGCTTCTAGAATCAGGGGAAATCCGGTTACAGTCCGGATTGATTACCCGGTAAAGATTTATGCCCCTATTATTTCCGAGATAATTGGTGACCCCTTTGTGGTAAGGGGTGAAGTGACCATGAGAGTAGAATAGGTGATAAAGATGCCGAAAACGTTGATAAATAAATATCAGAAATTAATCACTAATGAAAAGGGAAGTGCCATTGTGCTGGTGGCCTTAGCCATGACGGTTTTTCTGGGTATGGTTTCTCTGGTAACGGATACAGGTTTAATTTTTGTGTCCAAAGCCCGTTTGGTAAACGCCGTTGATGCTGCGGTTTTGGCCGGAGCCCAGGAATTACCTCACTGGCCGGATACAGCGGCACAAGTTGCTGAAAATTATGCGACAGTCAACGGGATTGAAAATCCTACGGTGGAAGTCATAGATGAAAAAAGGGCGTTAAAAGTAAAGGGTGAAAGAACCGTTAATCTTCTTTTTGCCAGGGTATTGGGATTCAATACCGGGATAGTAACCCACGAAGCCGTTGCCAAAGTAGGGCCCATTGCGGCAGCTGACGGGGTAGTACCCCTTGGAATTCAAGAACGGGAATTTGAGTTTGGAGTTCAATATACCCTTAAAGTGGGGGCAGGAGAATCGGAACATGGGTGGTTCGGGGCATTGGCTTTAGGCGGACCAGGAGCCAGCACTTATGAAAAAAATCTAACCTACGGTTATTCTGAAACAATTAGCTTAGGTGATATTTTTAACACGGAGACCGGCAACATGTCTAATCCGACAAAAAGGGCTATTAATTATCGTATCGACGGGTGCAAACATTCTCCTTATTGTACGGTAAGCCATTTTCAGAGGGATTGTCCCCGATTGATTAAAGTGCCTATTATTAAATTGCTCTCTGGCAAAAAAGTAGAGGTGGTGGGATTTGGCGTGATGCTTTTAGATGATGTTACCGGTCAGGGCAATGAGTGTTATGTGAAAGGAAAGTTTGTCCAAACTATCCTTCCCGGTGAAATCAGCGGAGACGAAAAGAATTTCGGTGTTTGGGGTGTGAAGCTAATTCAATAATACTTTGCTTATATTCAATCAATAGGGGGAATAAAGTTGCGCAGCAAACTGGTTTTTCTATTGGCAATTATATTTGGCTTACTGACAGCCCTGCTATTATATAAATATTTGGCTGATACAAAGGCAGCTTTGGAAAATACGGAATATGTAGAAATAGTGGTGGCAGCCGAAGATATTCCGGCTAAAACAAGAATTATGGAAAAAATGCTGAAATTAAAAA
Source organism: Clostridia bacterium (assembly GCA_012838175.1). Lineage (GTDB taxonomy): Bacteria > Bacillota > Dehalobacteriia > Dehalobacteriales > Dehalobacteriaceae > DUPU01. Next base: position 1,272 of record DUPU01000221.1, on the reverse strand, counting down.
AAATTCCCAAAGAGTATCAGCATCCCAATGAGATTTTGCATCTGGAGGATGTAGTCAATAAAATTCTTCTGGTTCCGGTAATTGAGGGAGAAAGTATCATGAGCAATCAAATATTAGGTCCCGAGGAAAGGAAAGAAGGTTTAGCCTATATTATACCACAGGGAAAAAGAGCGCTGACCATTCCTGTGGATGAGGTGAGCGGGGTTGCGGGGCTGATAAAACCGGGGGATAGTGTGGATATACTCGCTACTTTGGAAATTAATGATACTGCCTATACTTCCGTACCCTTGCAAAATATCGAAGTGCTGGCCGTGGGCAAAAAAATTGATGATACTATAACCGAACCGGTGGAGTATAAAACAGTTACCCTGGCAGTCACTTTTACTCAGGCCAAAAGGCTGATGATGGCCAGCCAGCGGGGGGCGATTCGGTTAATGTTAAGATCACCCGTTGATGATTCTTGGGGCTACGCGGCACCATCCAAACTGGAAGATTTGCTTAATGAAAATATTAACCAAAAAGCTGTTGAGTATGGTACTGGAGGAGATACAGGTGGAAAAAATTCAAATTCTAATAGTCAATGACAGTGAAGAAGCTAGGAACCAACTGAGGAATATTCTGGAGGAAGAGCAGGAGTTCCGCATTGTGGGAGAAGCGGAAAACGGGGAAGAGGCCCAGAACAAAGCAAGGCGGCTGCTGCCTGATATTATTTTAATGGATGATGAGATGCCTGGGGTGGATGGCATAACGGCAACGGAAAAAATAACATTAAATGATCCCCTTGTTTCCGTTATTATCATAAGCATGTTCAGCAGTCCGGAATACTTGAAGCGGGCCATGACAGCGGGAGCGAGAGAATATTTGGTGGCACCTGTGGTGGGCCAGGAATTGGTGGAAACTGTTAAGAGGGTAAATTATGCAGAAAAAATGCGCCGGCATCATAGTATTGTCCAAAAAAAATCTTTGACAAAGGAGCCCCAAATTATAACGGTATTCGGTTCCAAGGGAGGGGTAGGGAAAACCACCCTGTGCGTAAATTTAGCGGCTCATTTAGCATATAAGGAAAAAGCCAAGGTGGTATTGGTGGATTTGGATTTGCAGTTTGGGGACATACCTGTGTTTTTTAATGTGGTGCCCAGAAAAAGTATCGCAGAATTAGTTCAGGAGAAAGGGAAAATGAATTTTCAGTTGATAAACAATTATCTCATTACTCATGCATCAAAGGTTAAGATCTTGCCGGCCCCTACCAAACCGGAATATGCTGAGCTGGTT